>CAZIVG010000085.1:0-7237 GCA_964542595.1 uncultured Muribaculaceae bacterium
ATCGTGAAGCCGTCAAGTCTTTAAAAAAAGCAATGGCTTTGGATGAAACGTGCATAAAGGCTCAAATTTGCATTGCCAATTGCTATTCGTCTTTGAGAGATTTTGATAACGCAGAAAAAGCCTTCGAAAAATGTTACGAAATCGACAGTACCATTTATCAGGTCTATGTTTGTCACGCAATTTCTTATTCAGACGCAAACAGAATCGACATGGCCATCAACAAATATAAAGAAGCAATCTCTGTCGGACCCGGATATCCGAACGCATACATTCTTTTGGGTAATATCTACGTTGATCAGAGAAAATATCTTGAGGCATTGGATGTTTATCAAAAAGCATCTCAAATTCAACCGAATGATTCAAAAACATACACGTTCATCGGCAACACTTATTTTATGATTGATGACCTTGAGAATGCTATTCATACCTACAGAAAAGCACTTATGCACAACAACGAATCGCAAGAAAACAAACTCGTTTACCTTGAGATTTTGCAGGAATATATTAAAAGAAAAGAGATAAAAGAAGAAGCAGTGACCTAAAATTACTGTGTTTTTCGGGAGAGAATGTTGTCATACCCTAGCAAATACCGCACACCGTCAGCCGTTGAAAAAATTATTGCAATTTTGTCTTATATTTTTCCGTTAATCGGGTTCGTTGTAATAATAATCACGGCATTAATGAAAAAAGATATGAAACCTTTTTTGAAATATCATATTTTTCAATCAATTTTCATCGCGTTCGCCTTGTGGCTGTTGATTTCGGGCTTGACGCTTTTGATGAACCTCGTAAGCTATATTCCGCTGATAAAAAACATTGTGGGAATCATCACGTTCTTCTTGAATACCCCGCTTTTCTTGGGATTTTCGGTTGTAACTTTTGTTTATTTTATTTTTGTTTTATATTTAATCCTCGGAGTGTTAAGAAATTCGGACAGTTTTGTCCCTTGGGTTTCTAACATCATCAAAGCAAATTTGAGAGCATAAGTTGTTGAACAAGTCTTTGAAAAGCGAAAGTGCCCCTTGGACTTGGCAGACAAAAAGAATATGGAGTCAGTTGACGTATGAAAGAGATGAGATTTGACACAATTGCCGTTCAGGGTGCGCACAAACCCAAAGACAACAGACATTGTATCCCCGTGCCGATTTATCAAACGACTGCGTTCGATTTCGACAACGTTCAATACGCCGCAGACCTTTTTGACTTGAAAGCCGCAGGTGATATTTACACAAGAATCTCAAACCCGACAACACAAGTTCTTGAAGAAAGATTGGCCGCACTGGAAGGCGGGGTCGGCGCTTTGGCCGTGTCTTCCGGACAGTCGGCATCGTTGATTGCAATCACAAACATCGCAGGTGCGGGTGACGAAATCGTCGCGTCCTCGACATTGTATGGCGGCACGTTTAACCTTTTGAACACAACCCTTAAAAAACTCGGCATCAAAACAATTTTTATCAAAAGCGAAAACCCTGAAGATTATGCAAATGCAATAACAGACAAGACAAAATGCATTTTCACAGAGACCGTCGGGAACCCGAAATTGAACGTTGTTGATGTTGAAGCGATTGCAAAAGTCGCACACGACCACAAAATCCCGTTGATTATTGACAACACTGTGCCTACGCCTTACCTTTTCAAGCCTTTTGATTTTGGCGCAGACATCGTCATCCACTCGCTCACAAAATATATTTCAGGCCACGGAAACTCAATGGGCGGCGTGATTGTTGATTCAGGAAAATTCGACTGGAAAGCATCAGGCAAATTTCCCGAAATGGTCGAACCCGATCCGAGTTATCACGGATTAAGCTTCACAGAAGCCTTTAAAGAAGCAGCTTTCATCGTAAAAGCCAGAGGACAGCTTTTGAGAGACTTCGGTTCTTGCATAAGCCCGTTCAACGCATATTTAACACTTTTAGGGCTTGAGACTCTGCACTTGAGAATGCAAAGGGTTTCCGATAATGCTTTAAAAATTGCAAAACACCTCGAAAACCATCCCAAAATCGCTTGGGTAAACTATCCCGGACTCGAGTCTAACAAATATTACCCGCTTGTGCAAAAATACATGCCCAAAGGCGCCTCATCACTCGTCAGCTTCGGTGTAAAAGGCGGAGCGCAAGCAGGAGTGAGGTTTATTGAAAATGTAAAGCTTTTAATCCACGCGACGAACATCGGCGACTCGCGCTCAATCATCACATACCCGTATTTGACCACTCACAGACAGCTTAACGCCGAACAGATGGCAGCTTGCGGGATTTCAGACGACTTTATGAGACTCTCTGTCGGGCTCGAAGATGTTGATGATATAATTGAAGATATTGAACAGGCTTTGTCCTAAAGCGTTGAGAATTTTTAGTTAAAGATAAGGAATATAGAAAAAATGCAAAACTACGTAGAATCGAAAGTAAGAGACATTGTTGACTTCCCCAAAAAAGGAATCATATTCAGAGACATAACAACTGCTGTAAGAGACCCTAAAGCGTTGAAATTTATGGTGGATTTTTTGACAGAACAGTATGCTGACAAAAAAATTGATTATGTTGCGGGAGTGGAATCAAGAGGTTTTATCTTCGGTTCGGCATTGGCTTACAACCTCGGGGCAGGCTTTGTAATGATTAGAAAACCCGGAAAACTCCCCGGCGAAACTATTTCTCAAGAATATGAACTTGAATACGGTACAGACAAAATCGAAATGCACCCTGATGCTGTCGAAGCCGGCAAAAATGTTCTCGTTGTGGATGACCTTTTGGCGACAGGCGGAACTGTTGACGCTGCTTGTAAATTGCTCAAAAAAGTCGGAGCAAATATTGAAGGTGCAGCTTTCATTATTGAATTGAGCGACCTTGGCGGCAGAAAAAAACTCGAAGGCGTCGATGTTGTTTCTATGATTCAATACGAAGGCCTGTAAGAACAATATTTCATTCATCAGAGCTTATCAAACTTTTGCCTTTTGTTTCGATAAAAAGGTTCATAAGTTCGATGTCATCATAATCCACATAAGCAGTCTGGAAAAGGTTTTTCCCTGACTTTATGGTCAATTGGTTTGAAGAATTTTGCTTAATTAAATTCCTAGGAATCTTTATCTGCTGATTGTCTCCATTGAGGTTCAACTCAGCAATCATGTTTCCGTTAAAAAACACTTGTGGAGGTGAAGCATAGGCTGTTTTAACTTTTGACTGCCCCATGTCACGAGCCATTTTTGTATCAATCCCGATTACGGAACCGATGATTAAATAGGCGTCTTCGTTAGGCGGGAGTGATTTTATCGGGAAATTTTTTGTATAAAACGGACCGATTGCCTTGACCCTGAAATCCCCCGCATTGGCTGAGTTTTCGGAATAATTGTCATCCCCGATATGATACATATCCTTGTCAATGATTATGTCATGCGGATTCGTTTTTTCGATTCCGATTACAATCGGCTTTGAGGTTGAAGCACCGTCAACTGTGAGTGAAAACGGCTTGTAACCTTCTTTCTGGACAGACATAATCGTTGGCGCATCGATTTTTGCACCCAGATTGAAACGTCCGTCATCGTCCGTTTTTGTCCGATAGCCTTTCGATGGCAAGGTCACATCTGCCTGAGTTACCGGGTTTCCGCTTTTCGAGTCGATTACCTGATTGTAATCACCAACCCCGTTTTTTTGAACATTCCCGTTGATTGCACAAAAACCTGCACTCGACCGGAATAACAGCATCATCGAAATTATAAATAACCCCAAAATCTTATTTTTCATAAAGTTCCCCTTGCTTGTCTTCAGATTACAATTATCATTAGATAATTTTATATAAATCTCACACAATAACTATGCCCCGAAAGTAGTTGAACAGTTGGGGGGTAACAGAGGGTAGTGATGCATTTTACTCGTCTTTTGGAAGAAGTGTGCAGCCTGTGTTCGGGTTGTATTCACAAATGCAATTTTTACCGTTATTTTTCGCATTGTACAAAGCAACTTCGGCAAGTTCAATCAAAGTCTGTTCATCCAACGCACAAGAAGGATACTCGCTCATCCCGATACTGACCGAAGGGCAAATGAAAATGTCGTCTTTCACATTTATTTTTATCGCGGCAATGTTTTTTCTGATTCGCTCTGCAATGATTTTTGCGTCATTGATATTTGTTTCGGGCAAGATAACCGTGAATTCCTCACCGCCATAACGTGATGCCACATCGATTTTTCTGATTGTTTGGGTGATACAACTTGCAATCTCTCTCAAAACCTGATCCCCGACAGGGTGGCCGTAGTTATCGTTGATTGATTTGAAGTTGTCGATGTCCATCATCAACAGCGTCATTTCGTGGCTGTATCTCGAAGAACGTTTGATTTCATTCTCAAGAAGAGTGTAGAAATGTCTGTAGATATAAAGCTTTGTGAGTCCGTCTTTTGTGGCAAGTTCGTACAATTTTGCGTTGTCAATTGCGATTGCGGCTTGGTTTGCAAGCGCCTCAATGAATTCCAAGTCCTGCTTGTTGAAGAGTTTTCCGTTAAGTTTGTTCGTTATATTAATAACACCTATTGGCTCGCCTTTTGCAATCAAAGGCACACAAAGCAGGGATGAAACATTCAAATCTCCGCCATTGTCAACAAATCTGGGATCATTTTGTCCAAGGTTCGAGATTATTGATTTTTTCTCTACAAAAACCGTTCCCGCAATCCCTTCTCCGACTTTGATTTTTGAACACTCAACAAGACCGTTGTTGATTTCGGTTTCGAGATTCTTGTTAGAAAGCCCGTAAACCACTTTGGTTTGCAAAACATTTTCCGCAAAATTATAAAGCATCAATGAACCTTTTTCAGCATCAATCGTGTCGAGCGCTTTGCCCAAAATCACACGCAAAAGCCTTTTCAGGTCGTCAATAAAATTAACCGCCTGTGAAATATTGTACAAAATCGAAATGTTATGAAGTGATTTTTGAAGCTTTTTAAGGTCATTTTCCTGATCACGACGTTTGATATACTTAATCAAAATCGGCCCGATATAGTTGAAAACCTTCGTTAAATAATTCAAATCCTCTTGAGAAAATTCCGTCGAATCTGTTTTTGAGCCGATTGAGCAAATAAAATACGGCACAGAATCCTTTTGAAACAGCTTGAAATAAGAACTGTGAAGGTTATTCAAGCCGTATTTGTCCCAAAATGATTTGTAAATCGGACGTCCGCCGATATCAGAAACTTTTATGAATTCGTTTTTGTTCAAAACCTCCCAAAAACCTTCTTCATCGTTTTCAAACTGGAAAAACTCGTGGTCGTCGTTTTTGTTGTTGGCGACCATGTAATATACCCTGTCATGGTTTATGAAAAACCTGACATTTTCAATACTCAATGACTGTGTGATAAAATCAGTAACTTTACCGATCAAATCCTCAATAGAGTCCGCCTGAGTCGCAATGATGCTAAGCTCAAACAAACTGTTTAAGTCATAAAAATTCTTTTGAAGTATGGACATTTTTTCAGATAGGTTTTCCATACTACTTATTCTATTCGAATTTTAAGAATAATTCAATCGGGCTGAGTCCTCTGAATATATGATTCGATAAGAATATCAGGCGTAAAAATTTTAACAGATTTAATAGCCAATCTCAAAGATTCATCTATAAAAGAAACATCAAAACCTGTTACAAAGCCTTTTGAGTCTTTGTCTCCAATGATTTTCGGCGCCACATACTGATAAACTTTGTCAACAAGACCCGATTTTAAAAAGGCTCCGTTTAATTCCCCTCCCGCTTCGACAAGAATGCTTGTGACGCCTCGCTCGAACAACGCATCCGACAAGAATTTCAGGTCAATTTTTTTGTTTTCGCCCATGCCTGAAAGCGGACATTTTATGAATTCAACATTCTCCTTAAAACCTTTTGGAGAGACACTTTCGGCTATTGCGACATAGATTTTTGTTCCGTCGTTTTGATAAACATTAGACTCGGGGGATGTTTTCAGCGTCGAATCAATCACCACTCTCACCGGATTTCGCCCGCCTCTCATTCGGCAAGTCAAAGACGGGTCGTCAGCAATAATTGTACCAGAACCGGCCAAAATAGCGTCATATTTGTTTCTAAGTCGCTGGACATCTTTCCTTGCTTTTTCACCCGTAATCCACTTTGAGGAACCGGTTTTTGTGGCAACTTTCCCATCAAGCGTCACAGCCGTCTTCACGGAAACGAAAGGCTGTTTTTTTGTCTGATTTTTAATAAAAATCTCATTTAAGGCTTTACATTCTTCCTCAAGAACCCCCGTTATAACTTCTATTCCTGCGTCTTTGAGTTTTTTTATCCCTCTGCCTGAGACAACAGGGTTTGGGTCAACACATCCGATTACAACTTTTTTGAAGCCTTTTTCTACGATTAAATCCGCACAGGGCGGGTTTTTTCCGTAATGAGAACAAGGCTCGAGATTCACAATTATTGTCGCACCAAAACAAGAAAACCCTCTATTTTCAGCGTCTGCGATTGCGTTAACCTCTGCGTGGGATTCGCCGTATTTTTCGTGCCTGCCTTCACCGATTACAGTCCCGCCTTCGCCAAGCACAAAAGCCCCAACCAGCGGATTGGGTGAAGTTTTGCCCTCACTCTTTCGAGCAAGAGCGATACACTTTTTCATCAATTTTTTGTAAGTTTTTAGCATGAGTTTTGGGACCGAAACCTATTTTTTAGCCACAACATCTTCCGATGACAGATTCACCTTTTTAAAGAACTGTTCTGCAATGATTTGAGAATATTTGTCACTCTGGTTTGCAGAAACAATGATTTTTTCTTTGCCGCCGTTTTCTTTGTCTTTTGTGACCGCTACAATTCCCTTAACTTTTTTTACCGGAAGATTGGTAACCTCTGCCTCAAACTGGGCGTAGGGAACTTTTTGCCCCATTGTGGTCATTGTGCCTTGTTTTATTATTTTGAAATTTTCAACGTGAACGTACTGGTAACTCAGTTTCTTGTTTATGTCATCGATTTTTTTTTTGAGTTCGCCGTTTTTGAAATCTTCCTGAGAAAGCTTTATAGCCTTGTTTGAGTTCACAACAGCGAGTTTTTGGCCTGTAGCATCATGCTCTGCAAGAACCGCTCGGACGCCGAGAACATTAGCCGACTTTGAAATTGCATATTCATCAGGAATTTTAGAAAAATCCGCGACATCTTTGGTTTTTTCAATCATAGCTTCTTGCGACGGTTTTTCGCCAAAGTGGAAAGTTTTCACGACCCAATCCCAGCCGCCCAAAGACTTAAACCCGATTATCGCAAGCACTACTA
>CAZIVG010000086.1:0-7118 GCA_964542595.1 uncultured Muribaculaceae bacterium
CTAAGTAGTGCATATTTTGATATAAAATAAGAATATATAAAAGTCAAAACGGAGCCATCAATGGAATATAAAGATTATTACGAAATATTGGGAATAAAAAAAGAATCAACGCAGTCAGAAATAAAATCTGCTTATAGAAAACTTGCAAAGAAATTTCACCCTGATGTGAACAAAACTCCTGAAGCGAGCGCAAAATTCAAAGATATAAACGAAGCGTTCGAAGTTTTGGGCGACAAAGACAAAAGACAGCGATATGACAGCCTCGGCGCTAACTGGCAAGCCGGCGCAAACTACACTCCTCCTCCGGGGTTTGAGGGGTTTGATTTTGGCGGATTTGGCGCGGGCGGCGGTCAGGGATATTCGTCACAAAATGTCAACTTCGAAGATATGGGCGGTTTTTCTGATTTCTTCAATTCTCTTTTTGGAGGCGGCTTCAGAGGTGCATCTTCAGGTTCAAGAAGCTCTCGCGCACGCTCGGCAGGAGCCGGTGGCTTTTATGAGGATATGGGCGGTTATTCGTCGAAATCTGCCGGATCCTCAAAAGCACAAGAGGCAGACCTTAATGTAACACAGGATATTAAGGTTAGCGCAAAAGATATTTTCAACCAGAAACCTATCAGTGTAAGAATCAACAACCTTGAAAAATGCACTCAATGCAAAGGGGTCGGCTCAATGTGCCAAAATTGCAGCGGCACAGGGTTTACGACTTTCACGAAAACACTTAACGTAAAAATCCCTTCAGAGGTTAAGGAAGGCCAGAAAATTCGTCTCAAAGGTGAAGGCAAACTCGCTTCAAACGGCGTCAAGGGCGATTTACTTTTGGTGGTGAAATTTGCCGACAAGGACTATTCGATTAGCGGTTCGGATTTGACGAAAACGGTTGAGGTGACTCCTGCGGAGGCTGTTGTCGGTACGAAAAAAGATATCCAAACTCTTCATGGGAATATTAATATAAAAATACCTCCGAGAACCTCTTGCGGTGCGGTTTTGCGTCTTAAGGAACTTGGCCTGCCTAAAAAGGGTGGAGGTTTCGGAAATTTGAACGTGAAAATCAGCCTTGCGATTCCGAAGGATCTGTCCGACGATGAAATTAAGCTTTACGAGGAACTTTTGAAGCTTCAAAAGTCTTAAGCAAGAACGAATTTAAAGCCTTAATCCAGTGCGTTGTTTTTGTCCAAGTAACTTAAAATCCACTTTTCAACTTCCCAGGTGGGTTTGGTTTTGTTGGTCTCGCAGACCTTCTTAAACATTTGCCAAAGTTCGTCATTGAAAAGGAATGTAACTTTTTTTGATTTATTAGTTTTTAAATCTGATATTCTTTCAGTTTTGCTCATTTATATCACCAAATTATCTAGTGATATTGTGGTGTATTTTACAAGCATAATCAACTTGTGTTATTATATTGATTATTATACAGATAATAATACATGATTTTAGTCTGTATCAAGCTTGGAGGCAATAAAAATGAAAAAAACTTTCAAAAAAACAATCCTCATAGACCTCGACGGGGTGCTGAACCAATACACAGGGGATTTTGACCCGAATGTAATTCCACCGATGAAACAAGGCGCAGGAGAGTTTCTACAAATCTTGGTCGAAAATCATGAGATAAAACTTTTTACGACAAGAAACAAGATACTTGCCTCGAAATGGCTTATCGAAAACGGATTGGATGGGCTGGTTGCAGATGTTACGAATATAAAAGAGGTTTGTTGGCTTTTTATTGATGATCGTTCGATAAGTTTTGACGGTGACTTCAAAAAAACTATCGCAGAAATTGAAAAATTCCGACCTTGGTACAAATAAAAGACCTCCGAAATCAGGAGGTCTTTTCGTATCTTTTAATCAAGAAATTTTGTCAGCTGTTTGCTACATCGGATAATTAGCCGATGTGAAGTCTTCTTGATATTGAGGCTGTGGTTGTGAATAACCCGCTGCAGAACCTGTGTTTGTTCTCAATTTTTCGAGGTACAATTGGCCGTTTTTAACGATCTGGTGCAATTGAGAAAGGTCGCCTTCGATGTTGTTGAGGATTTGTTCCGCATAATTTTCTGCGCCTTCTTTGACCCTGTGTGCTTCGTCTTCTGCTTGGATTTTTATTTGTTTCGCTTCTTCAACGGTTTTTTCACGAAGGTCCTGACATTCAAAAAGAACCTGTTCTTTAATTTTTTCGGCTTCTCTTTGAACCTGGCTCAAGAGTTCTGATTCGCTGAGGATTTTGTCAGCTTCATTTTTTGCTTCAATGATAATTCTTTCGGCTCTTTGCTGGGCCTCGATTTGGATTTCTTCACGACGTCTCAAAATCGATTCTGCTTCTTTGATGTCTTCAGGAATCGATGCATCAATTCTGTCCAGAACAGCTTCCATTTCAGAGCTTTTCACCATGACAAAACCTGGAAGGAAGTGAAAACCTTTGTCTAATATTAAATTGGCTCTTCCTAAGAGTTCTTTAATTCTGAGTTGTGTCATATCTGATATTACCTTTCCTAAATATAATTTTTTTATTGGGTTATTTTAATTAGTTATTTATCTTACTAAAATATTTTACCACACATTCGGGAACAAATTTCGAAATGTCGCCGTTGTATTTTGCAATTTCCTTAACAGTGCTTGAGGAAATGAAGTTGTATTTTGGTTTTGTGATTAAAAACACAGTTGTTATCGAAGGCGCAAGCGCGCTGTTTGTTTGAGAAAGCTGCATTTCATATTCAAAATCCGAAACCGCTCTCAGTCCTCTGATAAGGATGTCGGAGCCGACTTTTTTTGCATATTCAATCGTCAATCCGTCGAAACTGTCCACTTCAACATTTGGCAGGTTCATTTCTTTGAGTGATTCTTCAATCAGTGCAACCCTTTCTTCTGTAGAAAGAGCGCCGGTTTTTGCGTCATTTTTCAAAACAGCGATGATAACTTTGTCGAACATTGTTGACGCTTTGGACAAAACGTCGAGATGTCCTTTTGTTATCGGGTCAAAACTTCCCGGGTAGATTGCTGTTTTTCCCATTTTTTGTTCCTGTTGAATGTGGTTTTATATTTAATTATATAATCGTAAAATTAAAATATTGCGATTTTTGTCAAAATTGTTTATTATTGTTACAAAATAAATATTTTTATTTCTGTTATAATGTGTGTAAGAAAGTTATTTAGAGGACTGGGTTTTGATTGAGAGAATTTCATTATCAATATTAATCGCTTCGTTGTGGCTGTTTCTGTTCGTTTTTCAGAACTTTATGTCAACGTTTTGGGCAATACTTATTTTATGCGGGTTTATGTCGCTTTATTGCATTTATATGCAGGTTGCAACAAAACACAGAAAAATTAAACAAAAAAGACAACCGGAAGAGCTTAACAGAAACTACAAACCTTTTGTTTCAATAATGATTCCGTCGCACAATGAGCAGGATGTTATCGAACAAACCGTTCAAAATATTCTCGAAATGGATTATGAAAAATTCGAACTTTTCTTGATTGACGACAGAAGCGATGACAACACGGCTGAAAAACTTAAAGAACTTGAACAGAAATATGAAAAAGTAAAAGCTTATATTCGTGACAAAGATGCTTTCCCGGGAAAATCAGCGGTATTGAATGAAGTTTTGCCTTTCACAAAAGGTGAGGCTATTTTGGTTTTTGATGCTGATGCGAGGGTTAAGCCGGACTTTTTAACAAACCTTGTTCCTCATCTTGAAAAAGACAATGTGGGTGCGGTGCAGGCGAGAAAAGTTATTATAAATCGTGACGAAAATTTTATGACACGTTGTCAGGACAATGAATATGCACTCGACACGCACTTTCAGGTCGGCAGAAATTCGATTAAAGGTGCGGTTGAATTGCGCGGAAACGGCGAATTAATAAAAAGAGATGCCCTGATAGATATTGACGGATGGAACAATTACACAATCACTGACGATTTGGATATGTCCACGCGTCTTCACATAAAAGGCTGGGACGTCCGTTTTTGTCCTGATGTTTGCGTTTATGAAGAAGCTGTCGTGAAATTTATTCCGCTTTTGAAGCAGCGTCGTCGCTGGGTTGAAGGCAGTATCAGAAGATACCTCGAACATTTCTGGGGCGTTTTGTTCTCGAAAGATATGTCTTTGCGTGTAAGCATTGATATGATTGCTTATATCACCCAATTTATCCTTCCCTTCTGGATGATTTCTGAAATTTGTTTTCAGGCCTTCAAATACGTAAAAGAATCACCAAACTGTGTTTCATCGTCGCTTATGGTTTCGATTGTTGTGTGCGGATTCTTCACGGTGGGATTGCTTTACAGCATCAGAAAATACAGCGGCCAAACCCGTTTTCAAAGCATAAAACAAGCGCTTGAGACAGGAGTTTTCCTTTGCTGTGTCTGGTTCCCGATAGTTGTTTTCATTGTATTTAAGATAATTTTCTTCCCGAAAACAATGGACTGGGGCAAAACACAACACGGAGTGACAAAAGTTCTGGAAAACGAAGCTGCGGCTGAAGTTTCAGAAGACGCTCAAGAGCCGGTCGTGTAACATGAAAAAAGCTTTTAAAGGTTCTGATGAACTTATTGTAACCCCCGAAAAACTTGTCTATGAAGGTGCTGCGCTTGCAAAAGTTGATGGATTCCCGATTTTTATTAACGATGCGTGTCCTCAAGACAAACTGAAAATCAGAATAACCAAGGCGAACAAGAGTTTTGCTACAGCGCAGATTGTTGAGATTCTTGAACCTTCTCCGCACCGAGTGAAGCCTTTTTGCCCAATGCACAATGTTTGCGGCGGTTGCGGTTGGCAGTTTGTGGATTATGATTTTCAACTTGAGCAAAAAAGAAATATCGTTGAAGAGACGATAAAAAAGATTACGGGTGAAGAAATTGAGGTGAAACCTGTCATCGCAAGTCCCAAGACGCGCGAGTTTCGTTCAAAAGTTCAGTATCCTGTTTCGCAAACAAAAGTCTCCAAAAGGCTTTTGGCAGGCTATTACAAAAAAGGTTCGCACGAACTTGTGAACATAAAATATTGTCCGATTCAGCCAAAAATCATAGACAAAATTACCGAATTCGTGCGTGACAAGGCTCAGGAACTCGAGATTTCGGGTTATAACGAGAAAACGAATATGGGAGAATTGCGACATCTTGTTTATCGTTACAGCAAGTCTGAAAACGCTTGTATTGTTATTTTTGTGGTTAATCATACGAAATTGAGCGAAAAGTTTAAGAACCTTGCCAAAAAGGTTATGGACGAATTTGCGCACGTCAAAGGTTGTTTAATAAATTACAATACTGAACGCACAAACCTTATTATCAACGGCGAAACCAGAAAAATTCAAGGCGAAAACCATGTTATTGAAAAGATTTCCAGTGGGGAAAACGGAGAGGAAAAGGCCTACAAAATCAGTGCTAACAGCTTTTTTCAAGTGAATGTCGATTCAGCGAAGAATATTTTTGATATCGTAAAAGGAATTGTGAGCAAAAATTATCCTGAAGCCCGCGTTTTGGACGCTTATTCAGGCGTTTCGAGTTTCGGAATTTGGCTCAGTGATGTTGCAAAAGAAATTGTGTCGGTGGAAGAAGCGGTCTCTGCTTCGAGAGATGCCAAAGAAAATGCGGAAATGAACGGAGTCGAAAACATAAAAATCATCAACGGAGATGCGAAAGAAGCTTTTGAGAAAATGGTTGAGGATGAAGAGTCCTTCGATGTAGTGCTTTTGGACCCGCCGAGAAAAGGCTGTTCGAAAGAATCGCTCGAGTATGCGCAAAAGTTGGCAAAAAAGGCTGTGATTTATGTTTCTTGCAATCCGTCAACCTTGGCCAGAGATTTAAAAACTTTCCACGAAAACGGTTTCAAAACGAAATTTGTTCAGCCTGTTGACATGTTTTGTCATTCTTATCATATCGAGTCAGTTGCCTGGCTGGAGCGTGTTTAGGATTGAGTGGATCCGCTCAAACTCCTTCTGCAGCTTCTCAATCACATACCTGTCAATCGTGTCTCTGGTGAAGGCTTCGATTTTGTCAATCAACTTGTAAATCTCAAACTCAAGCCGTGTAAGTCTGGCTTCTAAAGCATCTGCCTCTCTAGATTGCGCCTCTCCTTGCGCACTCTCGATTTGCTCCCCGTAACACCCTCGTGTCACCTAAAATCTCGTTGGCTTGGAGTTTCAACTGCTCGATTTCCTCTTTATATTCGTTGATTTCACTTTCGATTTCATCAACTTCACTGATTTCCTCAAACTCCTGCCCGTCAAGTGCAGCACACTTTTCACATGTATTGTTGCCGAATTCGGCTAACCACTTGTACTTTCTCCCTATTTCATAGCTGACATGCCCTTTTAACAAATATTTTCCCATTAGTCAATGTCGTAATGCTTGAAAACTTCATAAAATGCGCGAAAAGTCCTTTTACCAAAATCACCGTCTTCTTTTAAATCTTTGTGCAGAAAATTCAATCCGCATTGAAAATCCTTTACAGCCTGCTCTTTTCCCACTGTCATAACGTGGTCGCGGATAAAACCCGCAATCTCTTTGTAATCCTCGTTGATTTCGAATTCACTTTGGTAAGACGAATCAACTGCCGCCAATCTTTGATTTCTCATTTCAAAAATCCTTTGACGAATTTCATCGTCAAATTTTTGACCCGGAGTTTTGTTATCCATGTTAAAACTCAGTTGACAATTGTCAAGTGGTGTGTAAGCGCTTTTACTTTTCTTTTACAAAAAACAACAAACAAAAAGAACCCGAAACGCAGTGGTTACAAGGGTTCTGTTTGTACAAAATGGTGGAGGTTTACATACGATTTAACACTCCATGTCCTAAAAAAACCTTGCTAGTAAGGCTTTGAAATACATTGCTCAGCCGTATTTTTTCAGAGCGATTTTATGCAAATCTTTTGTCTAAAAAATGTAGGGGGTGAAAGCGGTGATTTTGTTGTTTTTTTTTATCTTTCATCTCAAGCTGCAGTCTTTTCTCTTTTCGTTCCATTCATAGCCATATTTTTTACAGCTTTCTTCTGTTATTACAAATTCAGCTTTTTCGGTTTTTACTTTAAACCCTTCATGGCAAATCCCTGAATCCATACACGAATCGAAATCATATTCTTGTTTTACTGACGGAAATATTTTATATGCATTTATAAATATTGAAAACAAGG
>CAZIVG010000087.1:0-6995 GCA_964542595.1 uncultured Muribaculaceae bacterium
TCCCTCCCCCAATCGTAACAGGGGTTTTGCACTTGGGCCACGCGATTGATGAGACATTGCAGGACATTTTGATTCGTTATCACAGAATGGCGGGTTATGAAACTTTGTGGATGCCCGGAACTGATCACGCAGGCATTGCGACACAAAATGTTGTTGAAAAACAGCTTCGCGAGCAGGTTATCCCCGTAAGCCGTCACGATTTGGGCAGGGAAAAATTCCTTGCGAGAACATGGGAATGGGCAAACGAACACAAAAGCGCAATTCTCGATCAGTGTAAAAGATTGGGCGCATCTTTCGACCGTTCAAGAGAACGATTCACACTCGACGAAGGCTGTTCTGAAGCGGTTAAAGAAGTTTTCATAAAATTATATGAAAAAGGATTAATCTATAAAGGTTCATATATCGTAAACTGGTGCCCTCGCTGCCAATCAGCGATTTCCGATGTTGAAACGGAATATGAAACCGAATCAAGCCACCTTTGGGAAATCAGTTATTCTCTAAAAGATGAGCCCGGTGCGATTGTTGTCGCAACGAGCCGTCCTGAAACGATGTTCGGAGATGTCGCTGTTGCAGTAAACCCTGAGGACTACAAATACAAAGATTTAATCGGTAAAACAGTTGTATTGCCTTTGACCGGAAGAGAAATTCCGATTATCGGTGATGATTATGTTGACAAGAAATTCGGCACGGGTGCTTTGAAAATCACTCCTGCACACGATCCGAACGATTATGAAATCGGAAAACGCCACGATTTGAAACCAATTTGGGTAATCGACGGCGAAGGAAAAATGAAATCTTGTATGGAAGTTCCTGAAGAACTTCACGGGCTTGACCGTGATGAGGCACGCAAAAAAACAGTCGAAATGCTTCGTTATCACAACGATTTGGTCAAAATTACAGACATCGAGCATAATGTCGGCAAGTGCCAAAGATGCCATACGACAATCGAACCGCTCCTTTCAGAGCAGTGGTTTGTAAAAATGAAACCGCTTGCGGAGCCTGCGATTAAGGCTGTTAAAACAGGCGAAATTAAGTTTATTCCTGAAAAGTGGGAAAAGAATTACCTTGGTTGGATGGAAAACATCCGTGATTGGTGCATTTCTCGCCAATTGTGGTGGGGTCACCAAATTCCTGCTTATTACCACAACGTCACCGGTGAAATGGTTGTTGCGAAAGAAAATCCGGATCCTGAAAACTACACTCAAGACACTGATGTGCTTGATACTTGGTTCTCATCAGGATTGTGGCCGTTTTCAACAATGGGTTGGCCAAACAAAGACGCAGAAGATTTCAAAAAATTCTATCCGACTTCTGTTCTCGTGACAGGTTTTGATATCATTTTCTTCTGGGTTGCAAGAATGATTACCATGGGATATGAATTTACCGGTAAGGCACCGTTTTCAACGGTTTACATCCATGGTCTTATCCGTGATGAAAAAGGTCAAAAAATGTCCAAATCAAAAGGCAACACAATCGACCCTGTAACTATCATTAACAAATACGGCTGTGATGCTTTGAGATTCACAATGACATCAATGGCGACTTATGGCGGTCAGGACATCAAAATTGTCGAAGAAAGATTTGAATACGGAAGAAACTTCGCTAACAAAATCTGGAATGCGTCGAGATTTGTTCTTATGAACCTCGAAGGCGTTGATGAAAAAGCGATTGACTTGAAAAACCTTACCATTGCTGACCGATGGATTTTGCACAAAATGAATGAAACTGCAAAACTCGTGAACGAAAACATTCAAACTTACCGTATCGGTGAGACGGCTCACGTTCTTTACGATTTCTTCTGGAACCAGTATTGTGACTGGTATGTTGAGATTGCGAAAATCCAATTGCAAGATGACGCTCAAAAAGCCAACACTCAAAGGGTTTTGAGACATGTTCTTGATATGTCTTTGAGAATGCTCCATCCGATTATGCCGCACATTACAGAATCAATCTGGCAGTTGATTCCGCAGGAAAAAGAAGCTGTCGGGATTATCAGGGCGCAATTCCCTGAATTTAAAGAGGAATTTGTTTTTGAAACCGAAAACAAAGAAATGGAACTCGTGTTTGAGACAATCAAATCACTCAGAAACGTTCGTCAGGGCTTGAACATTCCGCTTTCTGCGCAAATGAATATAATCGTTCTGGCAAGTGCGGATGAAAAACCTGTTTTTGAAGCGGTTGTGCCGTATTTGAAACGTTTGGCGAGGATTGAAAGCGTTGAGTTTGAAAATGAAAACGCGGAAATCAAGAACAAATGCGCTTCTGCGGTTGTCGGCAACACGAAAATCATCGTGCCGTTGGAAGGTTTGATTGATTTTGAAGAAGAAATTTCTCGTCAAAACAAAAAAATCGAAAAACTCGACAAAGAAAAAATGAGCCTTACAGGCAGACTGAAAAACAAAAACTTTGTTGACAAAGCGCCGAAAGAGTTGATTGAAGAGACTCAGGCTCGCGCAGATGAACTTGAGGCTCAAATCAATGCGATTAAGGAACTCATAGAAACTTTGAGGTAAACAAAATATCGGCTTAAGCGGAAAAAGACTTTCTTATTACTTTGTGTAGAAATATTAAGTACAGCCGTTTATGGCTGATTTTCCTTTGTGTTTATTGTAATATTTAAGAAGTTTTAAAGGGGATAAGATGAGAGATTTTCAAGTCTTCAGTGACTTTGACGGCACAATTACAAAAGAAGACACGTTGAATAAGTTTTTGCGCGTCCATGCATCTGAGGAATGGCTCGAAGTTGAAGACAGGTGGGTAAACGGTGAAATTGGCTCAAGACAGTGCATTGAAGAACAAATGCAGCTTTTCCCCGGAATGACTGAAAAAGTTATGAATGACTTTGTTGATTCGATAGAAATTGATGAAACGTTTATCTCTTTTTATGAGTTTATTAAGACGAAAAACATTGATTTTTCGATTATTTCAGATGGTTTTGACCTTTTCATCGAAAGGATTTTAAATCGTTACGGGATAAAAGGTGTAAAGATTTTTTCTAACAAATTGAAATTTGAGAACGGAAAGTTCGAAACTTTCTTTCCTCACTGTAATGAAGACTGCAAAAGAGCTTCAGGGGTTTGTAAATGCAGTGTTATAAAAAACAACAGAATTGTTACAAAACCGCTATTGTATGCAGGAGACGGATTGTCGGACTTTTGTGTCTCTGATAAAGCGGATATTTTGTTTGCCAAAGGGTCTTTGTTGGAGTATTGTAAGAATACTAAAAACGAAAATCAATGCGGTTACGACCTAATAAAATTTGAATCTTTTGCAGAAATTGAAAATTATTTGAAACTACTTTTATAAAAGGAGAGAGGCATGCTAGACACAAAACTAAAGTTGTCAGATGAAGAAATTAAAGCTATCGATAAAGAGTATTGTTCTTGGGGTGACACTGTTCACTATCACGATGAGCAGACGATTTTCAGAGATTGCGAAGGCTCTTATATGTATGACAGCAAAGATGTTCCTTACCTCGATCTTCAAATGTGGTATTCAAGCTGTAATTTGGGATACAAAAACAAAAGAGTTATGGACGCGGTCCTCGACCAGTACCAAACTATGCCCCAAATCTCTTCAAGATTTATGTATGACTACAAAGCCCTCCTTGCTGAAAAAATTGCAAAAGCAAACTTCAACCGATACGGAATCAAAGGTCGTGTCCAGTTCAACGTAGGTGGCGCACAAGTGAACGAAGACATGTTGAAGCTTATTCGTAACTACACGAAAAAGCCAAGAATGTTTGCGTTTCAGGGTGGTTATCATGGAAGAACAATCGGGACAACTGCTGTAACTTCAAGCTATCGTTACAGAGAACACTTTGGTTATATGTCTGATACCGCGCAATTTGTGCCGTTCCCGTATTGCTTCAGATGTCCTTACGACAAAAAATGTGAATCTTGTGATTTGTACTGCGTAAAACAGTTTGCGAAACTCTTTGAAAGTGAATACAACGGCGTTTATGACCCGAAAACAAAAGACTGTGAATGCGGCGGTTTCATTGCTGAACCTTGTCTTGGTACCGGCGGTTATATTGTGCCTCCTAAAGGCTATTTCAAAGCGTTGAAAAAAGTCCTCGACGACCACAACATTTTATTTATGGTTGATGAAGTTCAAATGGGCTGTTTCAGAACAGGCAAGCTCTGGGCAATGGAACACTTTGATGCGAAGCCTGATGCGATGACATTTGCAAAATCAATCACGAACGGGATGAATCCGTTAGCGGGCATGTGGGCGAAGGAAGAGTTGATTAACCCTTCAGTATTCCCTGCCGGAAGAACTCACTCAACTTATGCTGCGAATCCTATCGGAACGCGCGCGGGTTATGAAGTTATGAGCATTTTCGATGAGGAAAGAGAAGAACTCGAATCTGAAATTGCAAGAAAAGGTGCAAAATTCCTTGACGGATTAAAAACTTTAGAGAAAAAATACAAAAACATTGGTACTGTGAACGGCTTGGGCTTTGCATTGAGCATTGAAGTTACAGAAAACGACCGCTTCACCCCTGCAAGAGAACTTTGTGATGACATCATCGAAGCGGGACTTAAAGGTGACTTGACTTATAACGGCAAGAGATGCGGGCTTATTCTTAACAATGGCGGATATCACAAAAACATTATCACTCTTGTTCCGCAATTGTACATTTCTGACGAAGAAATTGATATGTCGCTGGAACTTATGGACCAGTTATTCGCAAGATACATGGAAAAAGCGTAGCCATAAGGAATTGGACAGTTGGGACAGAGTTTAGATTTCGAATTCAGGCATGAGAATAAATGCAAAAGAGCCGTGTTGTTGTTCCATGGAATGACGGGCAGTCCTTTTGAAATGAAAAAGTTGGGCAAAGCCCTTTTTGACGCTGACTTTGATGTTTTTTGCTACTGTCTCCCCGGGCATGGAACAAGTCCGATAAGCATCAAAACTGTTCGCTGGGAAGACTGGTATGCTGATTCTACTTTGCATTACAGAGCGTTAGCGCAGGAATATGAAGAGGTTTATCTCGGCGGGTTGTGCATGGGGGCCGTTTTGGCGCTTGCGATTGCATCTGAATACCGTGAGGTTCAAGGGATTGTTTCGCTTTCAACGACACTGTTTTTGGATGGTTGGACTATTCCTTGGTACAACTTCCTTATGCCGTTGGGGATTCATTCTATCATAAGATATTACTATTCTTTCCCGGAAAGAGAGCCTTACGGGCTTAAAAACGAGGCATTGAGAAAGAAGATCGCTGCGCTGCAAAAAAGAAACACTGTGGCTTTGGACAATTATCCGATGTCTTGTATTTATGAACTTTTAAAGCTTTCGAAGCACACGCAGAAGAATATGTTTCGTGTTAAAGCGCCGATTTTGCTGATGCACGCGAAAGAAGATGATTTGACGAGTCCGAAAAGTGCTGAATTTGTTTACAAAAACATTGGTTCGAGCATAAGAAAATACATTGAACTGGAAAACAGTTACCACCTCGTGGTTATGGATAATGAGAAGGATTTTGTGTTTGAGAAGTCGATTGAGTTTTTAAACAGCTTGTCAAAGTATGCTCCGCCGAAAAATACTTTGTCTGTTTTTGATGATGAGGGGCTTGAGGTTTAGGTTATGATTGATTTTTCTTTGGTTACAAAAATAATAAAAAGTTTGCCTGACTCGCTCATTCTTTTGATTCTGTCGAATGTGCTTTTGATTTTGGGTTTTGTTATAGGCAAAATTGCTTTGTACAAGGCTGAAAACGCTGTGAAATTCTATTCTCTTTTTTCAGTGTTTATCTGTTCGATTTTTGTTGTTTATTTTATTTCGATTCTCTGGTTTTCATTGAGTAATTTATACCTCGGAAACGCTATTTATGCGGCGATTTTTCCGATATTTTTGTTTTTGCCGTTTATAATCGGACATTTCTCCTCTTATGAAAAAATTCATTTTTACACGAATATTCAGATTTTGACGTTGATTGTAAGTCTGTTATTGGCGTTGTCGTTTATTTAGGTTTGATAATATTTATTATGTAAAGTCATTGCAAGGCTAATTCCCAAATAGTCCAGTGTAAAGGCTTTGTTTCTGAAAATCCTATACGTAGCTTCTTACACAAACCTTTTTGAACGACGATTAGCCGAATTTGTCTGAGGCCTGAGGCTTAAATCAGGCTTAGATTCGGCTTAAAAATTCTTTTTTCTAGCTCGATTCACTAACGTGTCATAGGCGTCGAAAAAAGAATTATTTAAGCCAAAGGCCGAGTTATGAGGCTCGGGTGAAATTAGTTTGTGTTGAAGTGAAGTATCGAGATTGGAAGAAATAAAGCCTTCTTCTTGTTTGTTTACATAATAAATATTACCAACCCCCAATGAAATTGTAGTATAATTACCCTATGAGAAGCCTTTTTGATAAATATAAAACGGAGTTGAAAGAGTTGCAGGACAATTTTTCTGAGCGAAAAATTTCATCCTTTAAAAAGTCCGGAAAATATATAATTGAAGACAACAAAAAATACCTAAACCTTTCTTCAAACGATTATGTCGGAGTTGCTGAAAATAAAAAAATCCTTAAAAAGTTTATGAAAATAGCGGATTTTTCTTTGGGATCTGCGTCTTCGAGGCTTTTGACAGGCAGCTCTTATGTCAGTGCAAAACTCGAATGCCTCTTAGCGGCTATGTTTCAAAAGGATAAGGCGCTGATTTTCAATAGCGGTTATCACGCGAATGTCGGGATACTCTCTGCTTTGGCGGGCAAGGGAGATGTTGTTTTTTCTGATAAATTGAACCACGCCAGCGTAATCGACGGCATAAAGCTCAGCGAGGCGAAAATGCTTCGTTATCGGCATTTGGACTATGAACATCTTGAAGAGTTGCTGAAAAAACAGCGAAACGACTTCGATAGAGCGATAATCGTTTCGGAGTCACTTTTCAGTATGGACGGTGATTTTGCGGATTTGAAAAAACTTGTTGAACTTAAGAAAAAATATAATGCGATTTTAAAGGATATCCGGCAGGTGAATGAGTCCGGGCGAC
>CAZIVG010000088.1:0-6974 GCA_964542595.1 uncultured Muribaculaceae bacterium
TATCGGCAAAGACATCAACACGACCATGATACCAAGAAACATGTGTTTTGAAAACTTAATCAAGTGTTTTCTTTGATTTACGGCGGTTTTGTTGTTTTTGTACCGCGATAAAAGGTCGTTAAAAAGCCTTGTTCTTTCTTCCATTGGGATTTTGTCAAAAAAATCAACGTTTTCTGCATTGACCATGACCACGAATTTTTTTGCTCTCGGCCCTGCTTTTCTGGCAACAGGTTTTTCGATTTCGGCATAAGGGTCAAACTCATCTCCGTCATTTTGAGACTCACCAAAGACCCCGCCTTCCATAAGTGCTTTCGGGCTTTGAGAAAGAAAACCTTCCGAATCATCAGTAAAATTGCTCATGTTGCGAATGGTCGCCTGAAGCTTTTCGATTTCGATTTTTTCATCGAAATCCATATTCTGAAAATCTTCTATGTCTTCATCTTGATTGTCGAGCATTTTGCCTCAATTTTTTTGTACAATCTGTTGCGTTTGCATGATGTTTTTATGCTAAACTAAAAATATTATACTACATTATTTTGAAAAGTTTTACCCGCATTTAAACGAGATTAACGGAGAGATAAATGTTTAACATCGAAGATTTCAATTTTGACAGAGAAAAACTCGAAGGATATATAAACAAACTGAGCGAACCAAATGTCCTGATAATAGGCGATATGGGCATTGATGAAATGATTTACGGGAATACGGAAAGAATCTCAAGAGAAGCACCGGTGTTGATTTTGAGACATTCAAACACAAAAATCATTCTCGGCCAAGCGGCGAACGCAGCGCATAACCTTTCTGCAATAAACGGCGGAAAAGTCTCTGCTATAGGCCTTTACGGCAATGATTATTACGGACCGATGTTGTTAGATGCGTTCAAAAAAGCGGGGATTAATACAGAGTTTATGGTGCAGGATGATTCACGTCCAACTACAGTGAAATCAAGGATTTCCGGTTCAAGTTTTCACTCTGTCACCCAGCAGGTTGTCAGAATCGACAGGCTCGAGGACTCAAAGCCTTCTTCTGAAATTGAAGACAGAATTATTGAAAACATCAAAAAGGCTGTGCCGCTTCACGATGCGGTAATTCTTTCTGATTATAACATCGGGCTTTTGACGGACAGAATTATCTCTGAAACTATTGAAACAGCGAAACTTCAGGACAAAATCGTCGTGGTTGACGCACAAAAAGACCTTTTCCGGTTCAAAGGGGCTTATGCGTTGACGCCCAACCAGCCTGACAGCGAAAAAGCCGTCGGTTTCTTTGTAAGAGATGCCCAAACCCTTGCCAATGCAGGAAGAGACATTCTGGAAATGACTCAGGCGTCAGTCCTTCTTTTGACCAGAGGCGGAGACGGAATGGCTGTTTTTGACTCAAAAAAAGAGACACAAGCGAATGTGCCTGTTTTTAATAAAAGAAATGTTTTTGACGTTACCGGAGCGGGTGATACAGTTGTGGCTTCGTTCACATTGGCTCTTGCTGCAGGTGCGGAACCCAAATATGCCGCAATAATCGGCAACATTGCAGCCAGCATCGTCATTCGTTCTTTCGGCTGTGCGACCACGTCAATTGATGAAATCAAACAAAGTTTAACAAAAATGGACATGGATAATTACATAATAAAAGTATAATGAGGGTTTATCGCCCCAAAGTGAGGAGAAAAGATGAGTTTAAAAGAATTAAAAACTTTCGATTACGTTATAATCGCTGTTCTAGTTGCGTTTTTGGCAATCGGAGTGCTGGTTTATTTGGGCAAAAACAAGTTTTCAAAATCACCGGTTGAAGCGACCAAAAAAATTGCCTTTCAAGTTATGTTGAAAAGCGTTTCCGTGACTGACAACGAAATGCCCTTCAAAATAGGTGATGACTCTTTCCTTACCATAAGAAATGTTCCTTACACAAAACTCCAAATCGTTGATGTTATGTATCAACCCAAAAAAATGATTTTGCCTGTAAACAATCCTCAACAGCCTTTTGCGGTTATTGATGATTATTCTCAGCCTTATCAATTCGACTTCATTGTTACTTTGGTTGACGAAGCAAAAATTACCAAAGACGGCCCTGTCGTTGGAGGCAACAAAATAAAAATCGGCTTGCCAATCGTTCTAGAAGGGTTCAACTATCGCATCGGCGGTACGATTTCCAACGTAAAAGTTCTTGAGAACAAGGATTTGGAAGTCATAAACCAATATGTAAAAGATGCAAAGACAAAAAAACAAATCGAAACCATTCAACGCGCACAAGAGGCGGCGAAGGCTGAAACTCAGGTTAGTGAAAAAACTTCTCAAAAGGCTGAAAAAGAATAATGATTGAATCAAGGCTCTTAGATTTTAAGAACAAATATTATGGATTTTTTCAAAATAAATTTGAAAAAATATCGCAAAACAGCTTTATTCTAGGGAAAATCGATGAAATAATCCTATTTTTTATCGGACTGACTCTTTTCGCTTCAACGTTTATGGAGAGCGAAAAAATCGGATTTTTTGCGATTATAGTCGTTGGCTTGACGATTTTGAAGCTTTATACAAAAAAAGGTTCAAAGGTCGCAATGACAAGCTGGGATGGCGCAATCAGCGTTTATTTTTTCATTTGTATTTTAAGTACAATAAATTCGACTCTCGTAGCGCAAAGCGTTCACGGACTTTTGAAAACGGTAATTTATATATTTTATTATTTTTGCGTGGCGAATTATTTTCAAACTAATCAAAATAAAATCCGATACGTGTTTTTGCTTGTCGGCTCATTGTGTTTTGTAGAAGGCTTGATTGCTGTTTATCAGAATTTTGCGGGGGTTGAACAAATCTCAACTTGGCAAGACTCAAATTATATTAATCCCGAGGATGCAATCTCTCGAGCGTATGGGACGTTGAAGCCATACAACCCGAATCTTTTGGGCGGCTATCTTCTTGCAGGAATCCCTTTTGTGATTGGTGCAGGCTCGATTTGTCTCACAAAGAAGAATTTCAAGACATTTTTCTTGTCGCTTTTTGTGTTTTCGGTTTGCTCTATGGCTGTTCTCTTTACAGGCTCAAGAGGCGCTTATTTGGGGCTGGGAGCGATTGTTGCAGGGTTTATTGCACTTGCGACTATGATAATTAGAACAGACTTTTCAGGCGCAGAAAAACTAAAAGCGATTTGGAAAAAATCCGTAATCGCATTATTTTCAGGTTTTGTTCTTGTGCTTGCTGCGGTTCCGCAAATTCTTAAAAGAATTTTATCGATTTTTATTTTAAGAGGTGATTCTTCGACTTCTTTCAGAATGAATGTTTATAACTCTTCTTGGCAGATGTTTTGTGACAATTGGCTTTTAGGGATTGGCTCAGGCAACCAAACTTTCAGAGAAATCTACGGACTTTATATGCTTACGGGTTATGACGCATTGAGTACTTATTCCGTACCCCTTGAAATAGCTGTAGAAAGCGGAATTTTTGGGCTACTTTCTTTTGCGGCGTTCGTGATTCTTTTTCTTGTCAGCGCAATAAAATTCATAACAGGTACAAACGGATTAACCGAAAAGATAATAGCTGCCGCGGGAATATTAACAGTTCTGGGTGTGATGACTCACGGAATGTTTGATACAATATATTTCAGACCGCAGATACAATTTTTGTTCTGGACTATGATTGCGATGGCGTCATCGGTTTTAATCAAAAACAGCGAGGTATAAAATGACTTTAACAAAACGAATAATATTAGCGTTGCTCGGGATAATCGGCTTTTTAACGTCAATCAAACTGACAATGATTTATGTCGATGTAAATTTCAACCCATACGCTTTGTCGAGCTTCTGTTCAATCAATGAATTTATTGATTGTGACGGGGTAGCAAAAACCACCCATTCGCAGTTTTTCGGGATTCCGTTGGCGATTTGGGGACTGTTTTTGTATTTTGTTTTTATGTTTTTTACATTCGTTGACAAACTCCAAAAAGTTAAATTTCTTGGCTTTTTAGAAGTCTTTAAAAGACCCGAGGCTTACATTTGCGCTTTAGGTTTTTTGTCGTTTATGATTTCAATGGTTCTTGCGGTTCTTTCTATCTTTGAGATTCACAAGGTCTGTGTGCTGTGCTTCTTCACATATTTCCTGAATCTTATGCTGGCGTTGGTTGCAAGACCAAAAGGCGAAAACCCTTGGTCGGTTTTTGTGATAAGTTTTAAAGATTTTATCGAGGCTTTAAAAGTCAAAAAATATGCAATCGCTTTTTCCGTGTTAGTTGTAATTGCGGTTGGAATCCTTGCTTATACAACGGTTTCGGATGTTCTTGCTCCGCAGGTTAAAATCCAAAAGGAATTGAAGTACTATTCGAACCCAAAATCAAAAGATGAATACAAAGTCTCCGGAAACACTCTCGGGGATGAAAAGGCGACGCTTGTTGTTTATGAATACACCGACTATCAATGTCCGTTTTGTTTTGTGCTTAACACAATGATGCAAAGGGCTGTGAGTGAATTATCGAATCTGAAAGTCGTTCACATGAATTTGCCGCTCGACAATACCTGTAATAAAAATATGGGTGACAGCCAGTTGCATGCCGGTTCTTGCACTCTTGCAAAATACGCGATTGCGTCAAGATATCAGGATAAATATTGGGATATGAATAATCTGCTTTTTGATAACGAATTTCACAGCGAAAAAGAAATTCTTGAAAAGGCGAAAACTATTGCAGGGTTGAACCTTGATAAACTTAAAGAAGATGCCCACAGCATGCAGGTTGACTCGGAACTTCAAAAAGAGATTCAAGATGCAACAGATTTCGGGATAAACGGCACTCCTGCCTTGAGAATCAACATGGAGACGAAAGTCGGAATCCTTCCTTACCCTGAACTTAAGGAAAAACTTCTCAAAGCCGGTGCAAAGGAAAGAAAATAATGGAGAAAATTCTTCTTCATGCCTGCTGCGCAGTTTGTTTGGGGCACCCGCTCGAAGTGTTGAAAAAAGACTACGAACCTGTGGTCTTTTTTTACAATCCTAATATTTCTCCTCAAAAAGAACATGACAGACGCCTTGAAGAATTGGTTAAGTACTGTGAAAAAAATGGATTTGATTATGTAATCGGTGATTATGAGCCACAAGAATGGGTCTGTGCAGTTAAAGGCCTTGAAAATGAACCTGAAAAAGGCTTGCGCTGTGAAAAATGTTTCGCACTGAGGATGGACAAAACGGCTGAAAAAGCAAAGGAATTGGGCATAAACATTTTCACAACAACCCTGAGTGTCAGCCCTCACAAAGTTTCATCACAAATCTTTGGGGCAATTCAAGAAGCGGCTCAAAACCACGGGTTGGACTTTATTGATGTCGATTTCAAAAAACAAAACGGTTTTAAAAAAACAATGGAAATCGCCAAAGAACAAGGTTTTTATCGTCAGGATTATTGTGGATGTAAGTTCAGTATCCGGCATTAATTCACAAAAGAAAAATACTGTCTAAAAAAAATAATGGTATAATTAAACTATAAAAAACAGACAATCGGAGCAAAAAATATATGCCAAATTATGCAATAGGAATCGATTTAGGCGGAACAAAAATTCTTACAGGGCTGGTCAATAAAGGGAATGGCGAAGTTCTTTACTCAATAAAACAGAAAACGGGACCCGAAAAAACAGCGGAAAATATTGTTGAAAAATTAAAAATATCAATAAAAGAACTGTTGGAAACCTCTAAATTTGATATTTCACAGATTGATTCAATAGGCATAGGCGCACCTGGGCAGGTTGACAGAGAGCGTGGTGTTTTGATTTCGGCTCCGAATCTTCATTGTGAAAACCTTAACCTCAAATCTATTTTGGAACGAGAGTTTTTCATCCCGACATACATCGGAAACGATGTAGGCATTGCGACACTGGGCGAAATGAAATTCGGTGCAGGTGTTGGCTTTAACAACTTTGTTTGCGTTTTTGTCGGCACAGGTATCGGCTCGGGAATTGCAGAAAACGGCAGAATTCGACACGGAGCAACCGGAACAAGCGGAGAAATCGGTCACATCATAGTTGACGCCGGCGGAAGACCCTGCGGATGTGGCGGAAACGGCTGCCTTGAGGCTTATGCGTCGCGTTCCGCAATCGAAGCCAGAATAATGGGAGCCTTGAAAAAAGGCCGACCCTCGATAATTACGGAGTTTATGCGTGACGATAAAGCTATCAGTTCGAAAATGATTCGAAAGGCTCTCGAACACAAAGACGAATTGATTACGCAAGTTTTGTTTGAGGCCTCTGATTATCTTTCAAACGGACTCGCGACAGTTATTAATTTTTATAACCCTGAGTTGATAATCCTCGGCGGTGGGCTGATTGACGCGATAGATGAGTTTTACGAAAGAACGATAAAAAAAGCAAAGACAAAAGCTTTGCCTATTCCTGCGAGCAAAATTCAGTTTAAAAAAGCAATGCTCCAGGACTTTTCCGGAGTCGTTGGAGCTTGCTTTTTAGAAGATTTGAGTAAAGTTTGTAAATTGACCAAATAAAATTTTAAATTAAACAGTTGTTTTTTTAGCGTTATTCAAGGCTGCCATACTATTCAATGTAGAAGCACTTGTTGCTCCTGCTTGTTGAACGCCTTGTGTTGTTTGGCCCATTGTAAAAGCCCCGGCAGCTGTTGCTGCTCCGCCGGCTGCTGTTGTTCCTATACCCCAAGGCATTAATGCTAAGCCAGCTGCTTTTGTAGCTCCTGTTATATCAGGTGCAGCTATTTTCAATGAAGCAATACCTGTGATTACGCCTCCAGTTGTTGTTGTTGTTGCGCCAACAACCTGAGTAGCTTGAGCAATTTTTTGACCGTTTTGGTTGCTTGCTTTTTTAGCAGCTGATGTTGATTTCGCTTTGGCTGTAAAAGCCAAGCTGGATGTAAATAAATTGTTGTTAGTGCTTCTGAGTGAGTTTATGTTGCTTGTATTAGATGAAATAGCAGATTGTTTAGAGCCAACTTCTGACAAAAGAGAGTTGATTTTGTCTGCGTTTTTTCCTTTAGCAGTTGGCA
>CAZIVG010000089.1:0-6970 GCA_964542595.1 uncultured Muribaculaceae bacterium
CAACGATTATCGACAACTACATCAACGATTCCGATATTACAAAAAAAGACAAAAGACCTTTTACAAAGCACATAACGCCTTATAAGGGAATTCTTTTGACAGTGGCTTTCTGCATCGCGGTGGCTTTTGTTGTAGTAATTGCAACGAATTTGGTTCTCGCATTATTCAATGGCTCGCTGATTATTTTAATTTACATAATTTTAAGTGTAATTTTATTTACTCATCCGAGATTAAGAATCATTCTTGATATGGCAATGCCTTTATATTTTATTGTTTCAACGTTTTTAATCTCATTCGCTTTGAAAGCCCATCATGAGTTTAAGAAAAGAAAAAAAATACAAACAATTTTCGGTAACCTTGTCTCTGAAAACGTTTTAAAACAACTCGTGGACAAGCCTCACAGGTTAAATTTAAAATCCAAAGTCCAAAAAGTAACGGTGATGTCTTGCAACATCTATAATAACCTTCAAATCTCAGACGAAATTCCTCCTGAAAAGTATGTTGACCTGATTAACAAGGCTTTTAACACAATCGAAAAAGTCATTTTTAAATATAATGGAACGATTAACCGTTTTGTCGGGAATTCTGTGCTCGTGTACTGGGGATATCCGATTCATTCAAGAAAAGACGCCCAAAATGCGATTAACGCAGCGCTTGAGATTCAAGAAAAAATCGACGAATTTAACTCGACATACATAAACGGAATCGATTGGGACAGAATCGATGAAAATGACAACATAATCGAACTTCAGCAGGATGCAAAAAAATATTTTATTAACGTCAAAATCGCCATTAACACAGGGACAGCACTAATAGGCCAAATCGGCTCTTCGAATGTCTCTGACTTCACGGTTTTGGGCGAAACTGTTGACATTGTCGAAAAAATCGAAAATGTGTGCATCGAATTTAACAAAAACATAATCGCTGCAGAAAGCACTCTCGAACAGCTTGATGTAAAGGTTCCGTCCGAATACATCGGTCAGGTCAGAGTTAAAAACAGTGACGAAAAAGTTAAAATCTATGAAATAAAAAACGGCGGCACAAATGATTAACATAGATTCATTGATGATTGAAGGTTTTTTCAAAGAAAATAAAGACTTTTTTGAAAATGCAAAAGTACAAAAAATCCAGCAGCCGACAAGACGCGAAATCATTCTCCAGTTGAGAAAAAACGGGCCCCAAGGCGGAGAAACAAGAAAGCTTTACATAAACATAAATCCTCAACACCATCACGTGTGCTTCATGTCAAAGGAGAACGATCAAAGGCGTGACATTTCAATCCCGAAACAGCCGCCGATGTTTTGTATGCTTTTAAGAAAGCACATGGAAGGCGCAAGGATTTTGAAAGTCGAAAAACCCGAGTTCGAAAGGATAATCGAACTTTACTTCGAGAATTACAACGAAATCGGAGACAGGGTCGAGGAATGTTTAAGCATTGAACTTATGGGCAAACATAGCAACATCGTGCTTTACAACACTGACAACAATATCATAATCGGTTGTGCGCACAACATTGGTGCAGAAAAAAGTAAAGAACGTGAACTTGCGGGCGGTCTGCCTTACATTTACCCGCCGAAACAAAACAAGAAAAACCTTTTGCATACTAGATTTGACTGGTTTGAAGCCGCGCTTTTAAAATCACAAGAACCACTAAAAAAATCTGTCAGCGCAAGATATTTTTCGCTTTCGCAAGTCCTTGTCGAAGAAATCTGTGAATCAAAAAACATTGACCCAAACATGCCTGCAAACAGCGTGAAAAAAGAAGACGCGCAAATTCTTTTCGTCGAACTTCATGAGTTTTTGAGCAAGCCGACTCACGACTTTACGGTTTCAACGGATTTCGAAAAATTTTCCTGCTTGAGTGTTTTGGAACGAAAATATGAATCTGTGAACGAACTCATCGACGATTACTTTTCAAAACATATTGAAAAGACTCTTATTTCAAGTCTAAAATCAAATTTGAATTTAAAAATTAATAAAGAGTTGAAAAAGCTTGAAAACACATTCAAACTTCAACAAAAACAACTTGAAAAAGAAGAAAAAGCAAAAACTTACATGACGAAGGGAAATCTTTTGACAGCAAACGCTTATGCCCTTTCATCGGGATTAAAATCTGTGGTTTTGAAAGATTATGAAACAGAAAAAGACGTCGAAATCGAACTTGATGAGAACTTGTCAATCATAGAAAACTCAAACCGTTATTTTGCCCTTTACAACAAAACAAAAAAAGCTGCACAAATTGCACGAGAAATGTCTGAGACAACAAAAAGCGAGATTGAATATTTTGAAGAAATAAAATACTCAATTGAAACGGCTGACACACTCGAAACACTGAAAGAAATCCAAGAAGAACTCGAACCCGCACAGCCTCAAAACGCTAAAAAACATGAAAACAACAAAAGCAAAACCGTGAATGTCGAAAAACGAGAAATCGGAGGTTACGCAGTCTATGTCGGAAAAAATAACAAACAAAATGACTATCTTTATTCAAAAATCTCCTCCCCGAACGACATCTGGTTCCACACATTGAACACTCCGGGGTCACACGTCATAGCGAAAGCCCAAAATTCTTCTCAGGTTATGTCCGATGAAACACTTTTAGAGATTGCGAAACTTGCGAAAGAGTTTTCGAGCGCAAAAAACTCATCGAAGGTTTGTGTTGTTTACACGCTTCGAAAATACATAAAACGCCCACAGAACACTAAAGGCGGATTCGTTGTTTACAAAAACGAAACAGAAATCGTTGTGGAATAAATTAAACCTTTTTGTTTATGAAAACACCGGGAATTTTTGTCATGTCCTTTATTGCCTTTGATGCATTCTCAGGAGAAATTGTTCTCACAACCTCACTTTTTTCCGTATCAAAAACCTCTATCATATCGTTTGAATTAAAGCGAAAATGGTATCTCGAAGCATATTCATCATCGTCGTCATCAGAATCATAAGTTTCCTGGGAATTGTTTTGACTTGCAGTCTCATCTTGTGAATCTTGAGGTTGTTCCTCTTCTTCTTTATCAGCAGGAATGAAAGGAACCATCCCGTTAAAAGCTGCATCAGGGTCTTTTCTGCCGGCTTTTTCTTTTTTTCCCACACCGTCAACATCAGCCATTTGATTGTCAAGACTCTGTCTCGCAGTCCTTTCTGCCTCAGTCGCAAGCTGTGATGATGTCATATTTCTATTCAAGCCCAGATTCGAAAGCGAAAAACCGTCTATACCCACAAAAACCTCAATTCATCTCTTTTAAAAATCGCCCACCTATGATATTATATACTATAATATACTTTTTATGAATAGTGGAGTTTGTATGGCAAAGAATAATCTGGGGATTCTGATTGAAACAATTTTTAGTGCGCCGCTTTGGGTTCAGGAAGTCATTTTCCATGACATGAAAAAAGAACTTGAAACAAGACTCAAAGGCGTAACTGACTCTGAAAACGAAGAAGAAATCTATCCTGCATACACTCCTGAATTGAGTTTTAAAGGCAAAAGAGAAATAGAAACCCACGAGCACAACTTGGACTTTAATGTTTACAAATATCTTTCCGGGGCAGAAGAAGGTCTCAGGGTGATTGATATAACGTTAAACAACTTCTGGACACTCGAAGAATCATCCAAAATACTCGCACAATGCATTAGCAGTGAACTAATAAAAAGTCCTCAAAACCCTGTTTTGTATGCAACGATTTTCTATCTCGCAAGTGAAATCAGACTGGGTGAATATATCAAGAAAATCAATATGATTAATGTTGAACAACTCGATGACGTTTTGAGAAAACAAAAACACCACAACGAAGAAAACCCCGAAAGCCCTCTCAAAATAGGCGAAATGCTTCTTACGATGGGACTTGTTGCCAATAAAGACATCGACAAGATTATTTATATCAAAAATGAATCAAAAAAACGATTCATCCTTTCTAACGACATAAAAGCGCCTGCAAAAGCCGAAGTCACTAATTATGCAGAGATTCAACAAAAAATTGAAAAACTGACTCAGGAGAACAATTTGCTAAAAGAAAAACTCAGAGCGATTTTCAATATTCAGGCGAAAAAAGTTCAAAAATAATGGAAAGACTTTATCCGGAACTTTTGTTACAACAAAAAAGAAGCGGCCTAGTTGAGTTGGAATATTATGGGTTCATAGTTCATTGTGACAAAAACAAAAACATCAAAACAACAGGCAATACAAATAACCATAAATTCTTTCACCGTTCCTGCGCAAAACCGCTTCAGGCGAGCATTGTCGATGACTTTGGAACAAAAGACTTTTACGGGTTCACTGACGAAGAAATCGCAGTATGCTGCGCATCTCATAGCGGAGAAGGGGTTCACCTCGATTTGATTAATTCGATTTTAGAAAAATCAGATCTGAAAGAAGACGATTTGCAATGTCCTGTGATTGCCCCGCTGAATGAAGAAGAACAAAAAAAATTCAAAACTTATTCAAAGCTCCACAACAATTGCTCAGGAAAACATGCTCTTATGCTCAGTATATGCAAGCAAAACTGCTGGGATACAGAGACTTATCTCGAGAAAACTCACCCGATTCAAAGGACGATTTTAGAGAAAATAAAACAACTTTGTGAAGCAGACTATGACCTGCCGTTCACTCTTGACGGATGCATGGCCCCAAACTGGGCAACAACCCTTGAAGAAATGACCTTAGGCTTTTGGAATTTGTTTTTTGAACAAGAAACTTCATCCGTTCAAAAAGCTTTTCTGGCTGACCCACACATACTCGGAGGAGAAAACAGGTTGGATACACAAATTATGCAAATGAACCGTCAACTGAAAGCAAAAGTCGGCGCAGGCGGCCTTTGCAGTGTTGTGAACATAGACGCAAGAGAAAGCCTGAGTTTCAAAATTGTTGATGCAGACATGAAAGCAAGAAGCATTATCGTCATCGAAACGCTTATTAAAATGGGCTGGCTGGATAAAAATTCCATAGATGATTGTCTCCTGAAAAATGCTTTTAATAAAACTGTTGCCACCGAAACGGGACTTAAAATCGGGGAATATATTCTAATTTAATACTTAACCGAATGTTTTGAATGTTTCTTCAATGTTTTTGTCGATTACCTTTTTAACAGAATCAAGTTCGGTTTCAATAGCTTGCTGTTCAGCGGCTAACTGCTGAATTTTCATATCAAAACGTTTATCGATACGCTGAAGCTTCGCGGTTTTTTCTTCGTATTCATTGTTTGCAATTTTATAATCGCTCGAATCAACCCCTTGATAAATAAACGTAGAACCGGAGACAGGCTCATCAACCCAGCCTTCATCTTTAAATTTTTGGATTGTCCAGTTTCCTGTTTTCAAGTTGTTTTCAAAGTAATCAGCTTGCAGACAATAAGGCTCAATAGCATAATCACCAACATTTTTGTCATCAGGCATCGGTTCAGGTAGTTCTGTCACAACAAGTCTTCCGTAAGAATCTCGCACTTGCATGCCAAGACCGCCATCTTCTTCAGCGCCGGTAACCATTTGGTAAGTAAGCCTGTCCAAATCTTCTGTCATAGAAGAATTGACCCCTTTAGGAGAATAGTAAAGATGCTGTACGTTCATACCATTACTCCACAAAGTAGCTTCGGCATCAATTTGATTAGCCAAAAGCATCTTAGCCTGAGTTGTTTGTTGAATTTCAAACTCAAGATTGCTTTTTCTTGCTGTTAATGTGAGTAGTCTGGCCTGTGAGCCTGATAGTCCCATACTTTTATACTCCTTTATGTATAGAATTTATCGACTTCGATGGAAAAAAACTTTATGATTTGAAGAAGAGTTTTAACAATTATTTACATTAATGAGGAATTTTCGTTACACATTAAACATTAAGATATTTTTCTATTATAATTTTAGATATAACGACATTTTACGGAGAGGCAAAAAACAAAGTGAGTATGGAAGAATTACTGAAAAAGACCGCATCAGAGCAAAGAACTGCTCTTTTGAATAAAGAAGTTTCTGCTGTTGAACTTGTGAATGCAGAGTATGAAAGAATCGAAGCCGTTGATGAAACACTCGGCGCATTCAATTCTTTGTGTAAAGAACAAGCACTCGAAACAGCAAAAAATGTAGATAAAAAAATTGCAGCGAATGAAGAATTGCCCGCATTAGCAGGGATTCCTTTGGCGCTGAAAGACAATATTAATTTGAAAGGCACAAAAACTACAGCCTCAAGCAAAATCCTCGAAAACTTCGTTTCACCTTATGATGCGACGGTTTCAAAAAAATTGAAAGAAAACTTAATCCCGATTTTGGGCAAAGTAAACCTTGATGAATTCGCAATGGGTTCTTCTACAGAGAATTCTGCATTCAAAATCACAAGAAACCCTTGGGATACGAATAAAGTCCCCGGCGGAAGCTCAGGCGGTTCTGCTGCTTCAGTTGCAGGCTTTGAAGCGACTCTCGCTCTCGGTTCTGATACCGGTGGAAGTATTCGTCTTCCCGCAAGTTTCTGCGGTATCGTCGGAATGAAACCTACATACGGAAGAGTTTCAAGATACGGGCTCATCGCTTTCGCCTCTTCTTTAGACCAAATAGGTCCTTTCGCGAGAAGCGTTGAAGATGCGGCCTTGCTTTTAGAGGCAATCAGCGGCTATGACCACCACGATTCAACATCGTTGAACATTCCTGTTCCGTCATTCACAAAAGCATTAACAAAAGATATTAAAGGGTCGAAAGTCGGCGTAATTAAGGAACTTTTGGCGGAAGGTGTTTCAGAAGACGTGAAAAAATCTGTCGAAGCAGCGATTCAAAAATACAAGGATTTGGGTGCAGAGATTGTTGAAATTTCATTGCCGCTTCTCGAGCATTCTATCGGAGTTTATTACATTTTGGCCACAGCCGAAGCAAGTTCAAACCTCGCAAGATTCGATGGGGTAAAATACGGCCACAGAACGCAAGACCCCAAAAACCTTATGGAAATGTACACGAAAACAAGAGCAGAAGGTTTCGGAGACGAAGTCAAAAGAA
>CAZIVG010000090.1:0-6963 GCA_964542595.1 uncultured Muribaculaceae bacterium
GCGATGGAGCAGTTTTCCGGCGAAAAAGTCGAATACATCGACATGAGAAACCCGAAAGACATTTACATAAAACTCCCGGACGTAAACGTCCGACTGGGCGAAATGAACGTCATGGCGCTTTCGAGGGTAAGGAATATTTCGGCAATTCTGCCGCAAATAAAAACGATGGAAAAGAAAATCAAATACATCGATTTGAGATGGGAAGACACGCAGTACATCAAACTGGAGGAGTAAGATGAAAACTCTCAAACTTAATTCAGGATTCGAAATGCCTATTTTGGGACTTGGCACGTGGAAAAGCGAGAAAGGCGAAGTCTATCAGGCAATCAAAGACGCGATCGCCTTGGGCTATAGACATTTTGACTGCGCGGCTGCGTATTACAACGAAGCCGAAATCGGAGAAGCATTTGACGACGCCATAAAAAACGGCGCCATAAACAGAGAAGATATTTTTGTAACCTCGAAACTCTGGAACGATTCTCACGCGCCTGAGGACGTAGAACCTGCAATTGAAAAGACTCTCGCGGATTTACAACTTGAATATCTTGACCTGTATTTGATTCACTGGCCGGTTGCGATGAAAAAAGGTTCAGGCATGGATATTTCGCCCGAAACTCTTGTTTCGCTTGAGGAAATGCCGCTTGCTCAAACGTGGGCAGAGATGGAAAACCTTGTCGAAAAAGGGCTTGTGAAAAGCATCGGGGTTTCGAATTTCAGCATCTCAAAACTTGAGGAAATGAAAGGTTATGCAAAGATTCTCCCTGCAGTGAATCAGGTTGAATCTCACCCGTTTTTGGCGCAGGAAGAGCTTCTTGAGTATTCTGTGAAAAATGGGATTGCGCTGACGGCATACGCGCCGCTTGCCTCAAGAGACCGTCCTGACGGGCTTAAATCAGAGAACGAACCTGCTTTGCTCGACCACCCAACGGTTTTGGAGGTGGCAGAAAAACATAACGCCACTCCCGCACAGGTTTTGATTGCTTGGCAGATTAACAGAGACGTAGTTGTTATCCCAAAATCCGTGTCACCAAAGCGTCTGAAAGAGAATTTTGAAGCGAAAGACCTTTTGCTTGATTCGGCAGACATGGAAGCATTGGGCGCGCTCGACAAGGGTTTTCGATATGTGAACGGGTCAATTTTCAATGCGCCCGAAAAAGGTTACACAGTTGAATCGATTTGGGGTTAGGGGCCAGAGAATCAGCCAACTATTCAATAGAATCAAAAACATTTATATCATAATCAAAATCGAAAAAATCCTTCGGGGTTATCCCCAATGCCAAACATATTTTAAAAAGAGATGATATTGTTGGAGCATTTTGTTCGTTCTTAATTTGACATAGCCCACTTTTTGACAAACCTGCCGAGTATGCCAATTTTTCCCACGAAAAACCTTTGGCATTTTTAAGTTCTTCAATTCTATTTTTAATAAGATGATTTAGTTTATTCATTTTCAATTCGTATAAACGGACTATTAATATAATAGATAATTCATCTTTTTGAATAGTCCGTACATACGGACTATGTGATAACATATTTTATTAACAAAAGAGGAACAGAATTATGAATAAAAAGTTCAAAAAAACAATTTTAATCGACATGGACGGCGTTTTGAACGAATACGATGGAACTTTCGACGAAAACCACATACCAAAAATTAAAAAAGGAACCCCTGAATTCTTGGAAAAACTTTCAGAAAATTTCGAAATCAAAGTCTTTACAACGCGGAACAAAATTTTAACCTCAAAATGGCTTATCGAAAACAATCTCGATAAACTCGTAAAAGATATAACAAACGTAAAAGAATTGTGCTGGCTCTATATCGACGACCGGTGCATAAAATTCGATGGTGATTTTGAAGACTTAAAAAATAAAATCGACAATTTCTCGCCTTGGTACAAACAAAACCCCTAAATATCGACGTGATTCATCATCGAAACGAGCGTCCCGATCGTCGTTTCCATCGTCACAGAATCCTCAACACGCTGCTGTAAAAACGCATTAATCGTCGGCATCATCTCGATAGCCACGTCCAGACGGGGATTCGAGCCTGCAACGTACATCCCGACATCAATCAAATCCTTGTTCTCACGATACAAAGCCATCGCACGGCGCATCTTTGCCGCGGCTTCCTTATGCTCGGGAGACGCAATCGCAGACATAAGACGCGAAATACTTCCCAGAACGTCAATCGCAGGGTAATGGTTCATTTCGGCAACCTTACGGCTTAAGAAAATGTGGCCGTCCGTAATCCCACGCACAGTGTCAACAATCGGGTCGTTAATGTCGTCCCCTTCCATCAAAACCGTATAAAGCGCGGTAATAGAACCTTTCGGGCTGTTACCCGCACGTTCCAAAACTTTTTGAAGCCACGAAAAAATCGAAGGCGGATAGCCCTTCATCGTGGGAGGTTCGCCGATTGACAAGCCAACCTCGCGGCCTGCCATCGCACAACGCGTAACCGTGTCTGTCATTAAGAAAACTTTTTTGCCTTGGTCCCTGAAATACTCACAAACCGAAGTCGCAGCCTGCAAACACTTTTGACGAATCAACGGCGGCTGGTCGCCCGTAGAACAAACCAGAACGGACTTTTTCATCCCTTCTTCGCCGAGTGCATCCTCGATAAACTCCTTAACCTCCCTGCCACGCTCACCAATCAGCGCAACAACGTTTACATCCGCATCAGAGTTTCTCGCAATCATCCCGAGCATCGTACTTTTCCCGACCCCTGAACCTGCAAACAAGCCCATACGTTGGCCTGCGCCGAGAGTCAAAGTCGAATCTATCGCACGAACACCCGTTGAAAACATTGTGTTGATAATCGGTCTGTCAAAAGGGCTTGGGGCAGGTCCATCCACCGAAACCCAACTTGCAGAGCTTGTATCAAGGGGTCTTCCGTCAATCGCCTCCCCCATAGGATTAATCAAACGTCCAAGCAAAAAGTCGCCCACCGGCAGCATAATCGGCGCGCCCGTCGTTTGCACGAGGCTCCCTTGACCGATTCCAGCGCCATCATAAAGCAAGAGTAATTGTGCCGTATCACCTTTAAAGGCAACAACTTCCGCCGCTTTCTTCTCGCCCTGCCACGTTTCAATAAAACAGAGGTCGCCGATTTTTAAGCCGGGGAGTTTTACCTCAACCGTCAACCCGAGAAGCTTTGATACAGAACCTTTATACTGATACATCGGGGTCGAGTCGATGATTTCGAAGGCTCTTCGCTTCATATATTCAATTGAACGTTCTGTTGACTGGATTATCATAATAAATTAAAGATTTTGACCCAAGGCTTAAAGCCTCATTATTCAAATAAATCTTTGCAATCCTCACTTTCTTTAATACTCCGAAGCGTACATTTCGCCGACCTCGCCGACAGCCTCAACACGAATGTCCGTAATCAATTCGCTGTAAGAAATAACGACAATCGTCGGTATGTGTCTTTCAAGCAACTGATACAAAGGCAAGCGAATCCTTGGTGAACAAAGGATTACAGGCTGACGACCGACCGCCTGATGCGCTTCCATAAGAGTGGAAGCCGTTGTCTCAATAAGTTTTTGAACCTGCATCGGATTCAAGAGGAACATCGTACCCAACTCGGTTCTTTGACAGCTGTCATCGAGCGTTTTCTCCCACTCACTCGAAAGCGTCAAAGCGTAAAGCACCTTTTCCTCTGTAGTATTTGAAAGACAAATCTGTCTTCCCAAAGCCGCTCTGATACGCTCAGAGAGGATATCCGGCTCTTTTGAAAATCTTGCATAATCGCAAAGTCTCTCGAAAATAAAGATAATATCCTTAATCGAAACCTTTTCTCTGATGAGGTTCACAAAGATTTTTCTCAAATCGCTTGTCGAAATTATCGTCGGGATAAGGTCGTTGACGAGCGTCGGGTCTTGAGACTTAACAAGTTCCATAAGCTTCAAGACGTCTGTTTTTGTCATAACTTCATCAACATATTTTCTGACGCACTCTTGAAGGTGGGTAACGATTACGTCAACCGAATCGACTGCAGTCAAATGGTCATCAGGATCAATCTGCGAAGGGTCAACCCAATAGGCCTGAGCCTGATAAGTCGGGTCGATATTGACGATTGAATCCGCAGGGGTCTGTTTGCCTGTGGAATCCCATTGGTCTGCGATAATCATAAGTTTCCCCGGATAAACAAAGCCCGTTGCGACTTTGTTCCCGCGGATAGAAATTAAATATTCATTCGCGTCAAGCGCCGACGAATCCATGATTCTTATGTTCGGGATAATGTAGCCCAATTCGTCTGTAACACGTTGACGAAGAGCGGCGATTTTCGCGAGAAGCTGGCCTTCCTGATCAGGGTCGGCAATCGGAAGCAAGCCCGAGCCGACTTGCAAACTCAAAACATCAACCCCCAAACGCTCGTACATTTTGTTCGGGTTAACGAGGTCTTGCATATTTTGCTTAACATTCTCCAACTGCCCCAATTGCGCCTGTACGTCTTGATTAACAAGAACGGAGAACGCAGCGATTATGATAATTACAGAAAAAAGCAAAAACGGGAAGAACGGCAAACCTGTCCAATGGCTTGTTACCGTAATCAAAAGCAAAAAGCCGACCGAACAGAACAAACTCATCGGTTTGCTCATAATCTGTCCAGCAACGTCCGCCGCCAAGCTGGGGCTGGCCGCAGAAGCACGGGTCATTACGATACCGGCCGCTACTGACATCAAAAGTGAAGGAAGCTGTGATGACAAGCCGTCACCGATTGTCAGGGTAGTATATTTTGTAACGGCGTCACCCGCAGGCAACCCTTGCTGTAAAATACCGATGCACAAACCGCCGATGATGTTGATGATTACGATGATGATACCCGCCATCGTATCCCCTTTTACGAACTTCATCGCACCGTCCATCGAACCGAAAAGTGCTGATTCTCTTTGGAGGTCTTCACGTCTTTTTACCGCTTCGTCAGGCGAAATCAACCCCGCATTAAAGTCCGCGTCAATCGTCATCTGTTTCCCCGGCATCGCGTCCAGTGCAAACCTTGCAGATACCTCAGCGATACGCTCCGCACCCTTTGTGATTACCATAAATTGAACAACCGTGATGATAATAAAGATTACCGCACCGACGACCATGTTTCCGCCGGTAACGAAAGAGCCGAAGGCGTGAATTGTAGCCCCCGCTTCCCCTCTCGCCAGAATCAGCCTTGTTGACGCAATCCCCAAAACCAGTCGAAACATCGTTCCGATAAGGATAATTGAAGGAAACGCCGCCAATTCAAGAGGTTTTTGGATATAAAGTGAGAACATCAAAAGCACAACCCCGAGCGTAATATTCAGGGCAATCGAAAAGTCGATAACCCAGTTCGGAACTTCTATAAGCAGGATAAGGATAAGTACGACGACAAATACCGCCAGACCTATTTCACTTATTGGGTTTGAGTTGTGTGCTCCTGCCATTAGATTTGCTTAAATGCCTCCTTGATTAACTCAAGCTGTGTACTGATATTCGCGTCAATGACCCCGTTAGAGGTTTCGATGAGCGCGCTGCCTTCCTCGATGTCTTTGTCACCCGATACAAAGATTTTAGCCTCGAATTGTCCCGAAGACAAAAGTTGGGGCACAATCTCTTTCGTGTATTCAACATCCGCAGGATTCACCTTAAGTATAATTTTGTTTTCGTCTTTTGCAAGTGTCTTTAATGCATCACGAACAATCGACTCCAGCACCGACTTGTCGGTTTCAACTTCTTTTTTAATAATCTTTTGTGCAACCTTCAGCGCAATCTCGAGGATATCACCCGAGACCTGATTGTAGAGTTCTTCTTTGTACTCAAAAAAACCTGAAACAGCTTCCTTAAGTTGATAAACTGTTTCTTGCGCATCCTCAAGCCCCTTTTGAAAGCCCTCTTTCGACGCTTCTTCCTTAATCGAAATAGCTTCTTCCTGCGCTCTCGAAATCAGATTCCTGTCATCAATCCTGCGATAGCCTCTTCTTCGGTCGCCCCTGCGTCTTTCAGCCCTTTGGGAGTAATCGATGGAGTCGAAATTAAACCCCTCAAAGATGTCTGTAGTATCTTCCTTAATCTCTTTTTTCGGCGCTTGCGGAGTCGGGTTTTCAACGGGTACGGCAGCCGAAAACTCCTGTTGTTCGTTTTTTTCAACTACAGGCTGTTTTGGTTTTGGCTGTTGGTTTTGTTTGTTTCTTTTTATTATCATCCGTTGTTTTTGTTCTCCCTCAAAATCAGCGTCCGAGCTTTTCTTCGAGGTGATTGCAGATTATATCTGCGATTCTCGGCGGGATTTGAGAGCCTTTTCCGTCTTTTGCTCCTATAACAAGGCTTTTTACTCCTTGCCTTTCTTTATTTATAATATTAGAAATCTTTGAAATATCCGAATTCTTAACAATTTTATATAATCTCTCATAGACTTTCCCCGTGTTAAAGCGCCTTGGCTCGGGCAAGGATTTTTTAATTTCCTTAAGACATTTCACTATCAGATTCTTGTCCAATTTATTTTCTAAATCGTCCATCTCCGCGTAATCGCAGAGTATCGCCGCATCATCGGGACTGAATTTGTTCAAAAGTCCCTGTCTTTTTTCGGGTGGAAGTTTTTTCAAAACAATCGCAAAGGTCGCAAGTTTCAGGATTTTGTTGTCACTGACCTGATTAACATACCCGGACTCCTGCTGTGGAGAGCCTGCTTGTACGGGAGATTCGTCCTCCTGAATGTGCTGTTGTGCAGCAGCTTTCGCCATTTCGTCAATATTCGAGCGGCTATCCGCTTCTTGGACCTGTTCGTCTGAAAGAACCCCTTTTTCTTTGAGCTCTTCGAGTGCTTCGTGGTAAGCTTTTTTGACCTGAAGTTCAACCACGGCGATCATATCAGCCTGAGGCATTCCCTTTTGTATAGCGGTTTTTGCGATTTCAAAGACAGTGAAAGCAATTTTCTGCAAAATTCCGTCTCGAAACTGAGGATCAATTCCGCTTTTCACAGTATCA
>CAZIVG010000091.1:0-6879 GCA_964542595.1 uncultured Muribaculaceae bacterium
CTTCAAACCATTAAAGTTGGATGCACCCGCAATCCTATCAATCTCTGCTAAACGTGCTGTTACCTCATCTTCCATTGCTTTCATAGCGCTTGCGTCATAAACGCTGTTCGCTCCTTGAGTAGCCAAGTCTCTGATACGGTTAAGGTTGTCTAAGATTACATCTAAGTCACCTTCCAATGTTTGAAGTACGTTACTTCCTGTAGCAACGTTGCTTTTTGCTACCTGTGAACCTCTTATTTGTGTTGTCAAACCGGTTGCAACATAAAGACCCGCTGCATCATCTGCCGCTCTGTTTACTTTTGAACCTGTTGACATTCTTTCGAGTGCTTTGTTCAATGCATTTGTTGAATTTGTCAAGTTTTTTTGCGTTTTCAACGCAGTCATGTTGGTGTTTACAATAATAGCCATGGTGATAGCTCCTTTCTGAGAGTTTTTTTACTTCCTTGTATACTCTTTACAATTTTTTGAACGTGAAATTTTCAGCACAAAAAGGCATCAAAAAATCACTGTTTTCAATATTCTTGTCTTTAGTATTTTGGGGATGGCGTATCCTTTACACATACATACTACGGCTCTTTGAAAAGATTCCGCATTCTTAAAAAGTTAGAAATTTGCAGTACTAAAGTATGGTATTTTTTCAGTTTTTTATTTTTTTGAATGCATGCTGACAAATTTTTGGCTTTTTCTGCACCCTATTTTGTTATAAAATATTTTTGTAAAGAAAAAACGGGTTGCTTTTTTTGAAAAATAATATTGTCCTTATCACCGATAATGAAAAACAAGCAGAAGAAATCAAATCAAAAATACTTCTGTTAAGAAGTATGGACAATTTTGCCGTAATAAATTACGAAAATTGTTTTGAAAAAATAAAAGAATTGAATCCTGTTCTGATTTTTTATCACGTGAACAATGACGAAGAGACTTTTCTAAGTCTTGTACAAAAAACAAAACAAAACACTGACTTAAAATCATGTTCTGTCTTGGGCCTTTTTGAAGAAATTGATGAAAACTTGCTTTGCAATGCTTTTGAAAAAGGGATAACTGATTTTTTAACCACTGATGCAACCGATTCGGAATTCACAATCAGAACTCTTTGGGCATTACAAAAAAGAGAAAAAGCCAGCGAGGTTGAGAATAAAAAAGAAATACTTTCTCAATTGAAAATAATTGACAGCAAAAATCATGTTTATACAGAAAATTATACCTACACTATTTTAAAGGAAGAAAGCAAAAAAAATTGGGGAACATTTGTTGTAATCGCTCCTGATATCAATGTGAGAAGTAAAATTTCACCGGAATCATTAATGAATGCAATAAAAAAGAGTGTCAGGGCGTGTGATATTTTGGGATATGCTTCTGATTACAAAATTTATTTGTGGTTTAGAAAAACCGAAAAAGAAAATGTTTTAAAGGTTTTAGAAAAGATAAAAAAGGGTTTGAGCGAGAATTTCACCATTTCTGCCGGTTATGTTGAAACAAAAGACATTCCTTTTGATAGTGCTGAAGAGTTGGCGAACAAAGCTCTTTCAAATGCACTTTTAAAAACTAACTCTTTTATTTATGCAAAAGAAGATAAAAAGAAAGAGGTAAATGTCGAGATTTCTGTCAAAAACTTCAAGGAAGAAAAAGAAAACTATATAAAAAAACTCGAAAACATTCTGTCTCCGCTTTTTTATCAAACACAAAAAAGAATAGAGGAAAAACTTTTTGAAACAAAGATAAATCAGAATGTTGATTTTGAAAGAGGAGAATTCAACCTTGAAAACAAAAAAGGAAAAAGCACTTTTACGATAAGCTATCCCGGATACACAAAAATCAAAGTTGAAATAATTCATGATTTGAGTGAAAGTGAACTGAAAGCAGAAAAGCTTTTTATAGAAAAAGACGATTTAACCCAAGAAAAAGTAGAGTATTTGCTCGATTTGTTCATAAAAGATTTTCAGGAATACACATATAATTAAATCCGATTTTTAGGAGGAAAAAAATGACTATTAATGTAAATATTGAAAATTCAGCTTTTCTTTTTATCGATGTACAAGAAAAACTTGTTGGTATGCTTAGAAAAGACAAATGCGCAAAAAAAGCGGAAATTCTAGCAAAAACAGCTAATACATTGGGAATAAAAACAGTTTTGACAGAACAATACCCAAAAGGTTTGGGAGAAACTATCCCCTCTGTAAAATACAGTCTGAGCGATTCTGCAATGTTTTTTGAAAAAACAAGTTTCAACGCTCTTTTGACAGAAGGAGTTACAGAAGTAATCGGTGAGGTTGAAAACGTTTTTCTTCTGGGGATTGAAACTCATATTTGTGTTTATCAAACTGCAATTGCCCTTCTTGAAAAAGGGTACAATGTTTTTGTTATAAAAGATGCTTGTGCATCCAGAGATTCTGACGAATTTAAAGCAGGAATAAATCTGATGGAAAAAGAAGGTGCGAAAATAGTTACGACAGAAATGGTTGTTTTTGAGTTTTTAAAATCCTCAAAACACCCTAATTTTAAAGAAGTCCAGGCATTGATCAAATAATGATATTACAAGAGTTTTCAAAATATTTAAAAGAAAATGAAGAAAAGCCGGGGGTTTCTCTTTTGTATGTCTGGTTGAAACTCAAAATAGAAGCACCCGCAAAAAGCAATGTGGATAAAATATTACAAAAAGAAATCTACATCGCAAAAAACAAAACCGGTCATTTTCTTTTCATAGGGAAATCACCTTCAGGACGAAACCTGATACAGAGTTTGTATAATTTTGCACTCAGTTTTGAACAGCAAAAAATGGCACGCTGGATTCACAACCAAAAAGCCAACAATTTTAAAAATTGTAAAGATATTGATGAATAAAGGTTTCGGGCATGCCTCCATGCCAATTGTTTGTATTAACATGAGAAACTTTCTCTGTATAAAACCTGTTCAAAACTATTGATTACTTGTAAAAATACATACAATAACTTTTGTGTTTTCTACAGATAAATATATTTTGAAAAAGTTATTGAAAGTTATTGAATTGTTTTCTACAAAAAATTTACAAAGTTATGAACAAGTTTTGTGCTTTATATTGTTTGGTTTATAATAGTTTTATACAGAAAATATTACCTTTATTACTGTTATTATTTTATTTAATTTATTTATATATTAAATTATAAATAAAGAAACAATCAGAAAAGTTCTTAAAACTTTCAGGAGAAAATTCAAAAATGACGAATACAGCAAATATGGAATTTACAATTGAAAAAGAATCGTTGCTCACAAATTTAAAAATTGTAGAAAAAACTACAGTCGCAAGAGGTATTCAGCCGGTTCTTTCAAATATTTTAATCAATGCTTCTTCTGACAATTTCATAACTTTTTCTGCAACAGATTTGGATATAAGTATCGTTTCAAAAACGATTGCATCTGTAAAAACTCCCGGAAAAATTACACTTCCCGCAAAAAAGCTCTCTGAAATTGTTTCAAAATTGAGCAACAAACCTGTTGTTTTTTCACTGAATGAAGAAACTAATGTTGTGAATATTGTTTGCGGAAACTCAAAATTTGAACTTATCGGAATCAGCGCTGAGGAATTTCCTTCAACCATTTCTGAAGAAGAACTTGCTGAAAAAGAATGTGTCGAAATTGATTTGAATCCGTTCATAAAATCCATCAAGTACACTGCTTTCTCCGCTGCAAATTATGAAAACAGAAACATCATAAGCGGTGTTTTTTGTGCAATTTCAAAAGAAAATCTTGAAATGGCAGCAACTGACGGAAACAGATTAACAAGGATTGTCGAGAAAATAACAAACGAAAAGGATACAAATCTGAACTGTGTAATTCCTTCAAAAACACTTCAAGAGTTTTTGAGGATAGCTTCATTTTTGAAAGACGAAAATGTTTGTCTGATTATTGAAAAAACAAGAATTATTTTTAAAACTTCTACAATGATTATGACTTCCAGACTTTTGGAAGGTGAATATCCTCCATACAAACAACTTATTCCTCAAAGCTGTGAGAAAAATGCAGCTGTTGTTAGGGAAGAAATGATATCTGCACTTGAGAGAGTTGCTGTTATGGTAAACGAAAGAACCAACATTGTTAAATTTATTTTTGGAGAGAATACTCTCTTTTTGAAAGCTGACACCCCTGATGCAGGTTTGGGTGAAGATTCTATCAGTGCTGATTTTACGGACGAAGAATTGACTATTGCTTTCAACTATAGATACGTATTGGATTCATTGAAAATTATGGAATCTGACAGAGTAAAAATAGGTCTGGGCGGAAGTTTGTCAGCCACTTTGTTCAAACCAGACAACGAAGATGATTATTTGTGTCTGATAATGCCGATTCAGATACGTTAGAGGATTAGGAATTGGGTTTTTATGAAAGTTAGTGTAAAAGTACCGGCTACAACAGCGAATTTAGGTCCGGGTTTTGATAGTTTGGGTCTTGCATTGCCTCTTTACAACATAATTACTGTTGAAGAGACGATTATGCCGGGTACAGGAATCGAAATTAATATCATTGACGAAACAAATGAACAAGACACAATCTCGATTCCGACTGATGAAAACAATATTGTTTACAAGGCTATAGAACTTTTGTACAACTCAATAGGACAGTCACCGAGTGAATTGAAGATAACAATAAGAACACAAATCCCTATCGCAAGAGGGCTGGGTAGTTCTGCTTCTGTAATAATTGGCGGCTTGGTTGCAGCGAATGAACTTTTGGGAAGGCCTGCCGATGAAGCGGCTTTGCTTTCTATCGCTACAGAGATTGAGAATCATCCTGACAACCTTACTCCTGCTTTGGTTGGAGGGTTCGTTGTTTCTTCTCTGGAAGAAGACGGAAGTGTTGTTTATTCCAAAATCAATTGGCCCAAAGATTGGAATATTACGGTTTGTGTTCCTGATTATGAGCTTTCAACAGATATTGCACGCTCTGTTTTGCCTCAAGAAGTTCCTATGAAAGATGCAATTTTTAACTTAAAACATGCCGCAATGCTTGTTCAAGCGGTCAACACTCATGATGAACAGTTAATGAAAATAGCTTTAAATGACAGGCTCCATCAGCATTACAGAGAAAAGTTAATTCCGGGCATGAAAGAAATAAAAGAAGCATTGAAACACGAAGAAAACGTTATGGGCGTGGTTTTGAGCGGTGCAGGTCCTTCTTTGATAGTGGTTTCTTATGGAAACAATTTAAGTAAAATAAGGGAAATTGTCTCTGAAACTTGGAATAATTTGAATGTAAAATCAAAAATTTTAACTCTTCCTGTCGAAGAACAAGGCGCAATGATAGTCGATTAATTTTTAATCCATATATTCGTATTTTCTTTTCCTGTTTTGTTTTAATTTTGTTTCAGGGCTAAATTCACAAAGTATTTTAACCCAATCCAACTTTTCTTTTTCGGGTTTAATTTGTCTCACGAAAAGATTTTTATATTTTAGTTGAAGGAGATTGATGTTTTCATTTTCTGTGTCAGAAATGCAAATGAATAGGATGTCAAAGTTTTCGGAAATTGAGGCCAAAGAGCCGAAAACAGTGTCCAAAGTTTGAATGTCTGAATGATTTTTGATTTTATCTGATAAAAATACAAACAGCTTCTTATCTTTTGAATTTATGTAATTTTGTGTTTTTTGGGTGAGATATTTTGTTCTTGATTTGAGTTCTTCGAACTCTTTTTCTTTTTTTAATTCATCTATTTCTCCGTCCGGGTTTAAAAGTTCTGAGGGGTAGGAACGAGCGTGAAAAGAGATATTATACTTTTTACAAAGATACATGTTTCTTTCTTTGATGTATGAAAATCCTTCTGAGTAAATAAGTTCAGGTTTTTTTAAAATTTCCGGAATTTTTTCATAGTCAAAAACGTCTGCCCAGTTTAGTAATGTTGAATCCACAAATTTGTGAAATCTGTTGAAATTTATTGAAAAAAGGCAATTTTCACCAATTGGGATTATGTACTTGTATTTTTTTTTATTGGGAAAAAAGAAATTAAATTTTTTCAAAAGAATAGATGTTATTTTAGAAAAATAATCCTTGTTGCTAATGGATATTTTTATATTAAAAATTTTTATAATTTTTTTATTTTGCATAAGAAAAGAAGGTCCTTTCGTTTCTGAAAACCATCATATATCATCCTTTTAAATCATGCCAAAATTTAATATTTGTATAATTATAATTAAACTTGTATAATAAGTTATGTTTTTTATGTGAAAAGGTGGAAAAATGACAGTAATGACAGAAAATGATGGTTTAATTACACAGATTATCGGTCCGGTAATCGACGTTGAATTTCAAGCAGGAAAACTACCTGAAATTTTTGACGCCTTAGAAATTTATACAGAAGATGGCAAAAAAACTGTTGCGGAAGTTCAGCAGCTTTTGGGTGAAAACAAAGTCCGCTCTGTTGCAATGTCTTCTACTGACGGTTTGCAAAGAGGAATGAAGGTTATCAACACAATGTCACCGATATCTATCCCCGTCGGCAAAGCAACTTTGGGTAGAATTATGAACGTTTTGGGTGAACCTGTTGATGAAATGGGTGATGTTGAAGCTGAGGCTCATCTGCCTATTCACAGACCTTCACCAAAACTGGTTGACCAAAATACGAATATTGAAATTTTTGAAACAGGTATCAAAGCAATTGACTTGTTACAGCCATACCAAAAAGGCGGAAAAATCGGTCTTTTCGGTGGTGCAGGTGTAGGCAAAACAGTTTTGATTATGGAACTTATCCATAACATCGCTCAAGAGCACTCGGGTGTTTCTGTTTTTGGTGGTGTAGGAGAAAGAACTCGTGAAGGTAATGACCTTTGGAATGAAATGAAAGAATCAGGGGTTATTGACAAAGTAGCTTTGATTTACGGTCAGATGAACGAACCTCCGGGAGCGAGAATGAGA
>CAZIVG010000092.1:0-6855 GCA_964542595.1 uncultured Muribaculaceae bacterium
ACTTCATAAAGGTTGATTCTGCGAGTTTTTCCTTTGATTGCTACCTCTCTGATTTTTATTACATCAACTATTTCAGAGATTTTGTGGTATGTGTTTTCGCTTATTAGAATATGCGTTTTGTAGATTTTGTTGAAATCTTCGATTCGGCTTGCAATATTTACTGTGTCGCCGATAGCGGTGTATTCAAACCTGTTTGTTGTGCCGACATTTCCGATGAATGCGTCTCCTGAGTTTATGCCGATTCCTATGTCAATTTTCGGCTTTCCTTCACAAACCCATCGCTCTTTGATTTGTTTGACTTTTTTTCTTAATTCGTTTGCACATTTTACAGCGTTTTTTGCGTGATTTTTGTCTTGAGAAGGATCACCAAAAATAACCAAAACAGCATCACCGATGAATTTATTGATTACTCCGCCATATTTTGTTATTACGGGTTCAAGTTCAGAGAAATATTCATTTAAGAGTTGAGAAACTTCTTCGGCTTTTCTTGTTTCTGAGAATGATGTGAATCCTCTTATATCTGCAAACATTACTGTGATTTCTGCTTTTTTTCCACCAAGTTCAGCGTGTCCACTATTTTTGAGGATTTTGTTTTTTATGTCTTTTGAGACATATTTCCCGAGTATGTTTTCAATTTTTTTATCAAGATTATCTTTGAAAAGTGAACGATAAGCTTTTGAAAATGCCTTTGCACAAATTAACATAAAAATAACTGATGCAAGATTTATTAAAATGAGGTTGCTCAAAAGCAGTTTGTATGCCAAGAAATAAGCAATTAAGAAAAATGCAGACAGAACCGCTGCGGGCAAGGTGTTCGTGAATAAAATTATTGCAAAGAATATACAAGCGGATGTTAAGGTTATGATTAATCTTTGATTTTCATTTATTATAACGACTTTTTTTGCTGCAAGGTCTTTGTTGATTAGCTTTTCATCATTTGTTTTGTAGTGTTTTTGGACAAAAAACGTGTCGATTCTGTTATCCAAAAATTTGAAACACAAACTGTTAGTTGTATAAATTATACAGAGAAACGAAAGTATAAACAGTATAAGTAAATTCTTTTTATTCATACTTTTATATTACTTAACTATGATGCTTTGGGCAAGAAAATGAAGTTGTTTCTGTCGGTTCTACGTGAATTGTAATTTTTGTATTTCCGAGGTTGTTTTCTATTTTGTTTTCTAAGTCGTCACAAAGGCAATGTGCACAACTTACGGTTAAGTTTCCGTTAATCAAAAGTGTGATGACGATGTCACGGTCTTTTCCTGATTTTCTTGCTCTTATTTCTTTTATTGATTCGATACCTTGCTCTTTGTATTCATCGATGATTTTTGAGATTAAGTCAATTTCGTTTTGAGGCAGTGAGCCGTCAAGAATGTTGTTCATAGTGCTTTTGCATATTTTATAGCCTGCTTTCATTATAATTATAGCTACTACAATGGCTATTATAGGGTCAATGATGTGGATTCCTGTTAATTTTATTGCAAGAAGACCGATGAGCACAGTTAAAGAAGAATAAATATCTGTTCTTAAGTGTTCCGCGTCAGAGTATATTGCAATCGAATCAGTGACCTTTGCCACTTTGAAGAGATATGCGCTCACTATTATATTCGTGACTACAGAAATAAACATTACCACAATTCCGGCAGAAGAGTTGCTGATAGGCGCTTCGCCTCCTGTGAGTTTTTTTGCTGCTTCAAATACGATGTAAAACGATGCAAGAATTATCAGGCACCCTTCTATGAATCCTGCGACTTCTTCATATTTGCCGTGGCCGAATGGATGATCTTTGTCCGGAGGAACGTCGGATTTGTTTACCGCAAAAAGTGCTATGATTGAGGCCAAAAGATCGCTCGCCGAATGGATTGCTTCAGATATTATGCTCACACTCCCTGTGATGATACCTGTGATTAGTTTCATTACAATCAATGAGAAGTTTGAAACCACTGAAATTGATGCAGCAAATTTTTTGTTTTTTAACAAAAAGTCCATCATTGTCTATAATCCAAAATATTACCCTGCTTGAATTCTGCGTTTGAATAAGCACTTATTAATCTTGTATTTTTTGTTGCTTTTGAAAGTTCTTTTTTTATGTCGTCTTTAACCGATGTCAATGCTGTGATGTTCGCTAATTCTTGATTTTGGATTTTCGTACAGATTTCTGTCAATGAGTCCACATTTACGTTCTTTTCACGAAGTTTTTCAATCAAAACCCCTGCTTCATGCAAAATTTGGTCTTTTTTGTTCATAAAAGTGACCAATTCACTATACAGTTGGCGGTCAATAAGCTGACCGATTTGAAGAGAAATTTCATAAAGTCGATTATATGTCATTTTGAGATTTTCAAGGTCGTTGCTCATTGTTAGATGTATTCTCCCATTTCGTTTTCGTCCTCATCCTCATCGTCTTCATATTCTTCGTCCGATTGGTATGTAGGCTTAGAGTTGTATTTGTCAACATCATTTTCAACAAGCGTTCCGCCCTCGGATTTGAATTTCTTAACGGCTTCTCTCCAAGTGTCTCTTAATTCTGTCATGTGCTTCAGAACCTCGTCAACAAATGCCTCTTTCTTTTGTATGTTTGCCTGAAAAAGTTTGTTATTGAGGTATTCATACAATGCAAAAAGATTTTTAGCAAAATCACCGCCACTTTCCAAGTCAAGTGAGGCCTGGAATTCGGTTATTATGTTTTGTGTTTTTATTATGTTATTGTGGATTTTTTCAATGTCGTTCTGCGCAAAACCAACTTTTGCTTGATTCAAAAATCTGACAGCACCATCATATAGCATCAAAAGAATTTGTTCCTTTGGTGCCGTATCAATCTGTGTTTGTTTGTATTGTTTTAAATATGGATTCATAAACTACTCTCAATACAAATCTAGCATATATCAAAAAATAAGTCTATTACATCTGTTTTAGGTCGGCAAGTGAAGGATCGAGAAGTCTTCTTCCGACGTTGTCAAACTGAATGGAGCAGAGAGTTTTCTTTCCATAGCTGATAAGCTGTTCAACCACACCTCTTCCGTATTTTTCGTGATAAACAATGTTTCCTTCTGCAATTTTAATTTTATCGTCCGCAGCGATATTGTTGTCTAATTCTGTTTTATAAATCGGAATGCCGCTCATTGACTCGTTCTTTCCGAATCCGTCATTTTCTTTAAATGATTCTTGAAGCGATTCAATTTGGATGCTGGATATTACCTGTTGAGTAATTTCTAAAGTTTCCTGTTCGTTGGTTTCAAAATCATCTTCAAAAGTTTCCAGCGGAGAAATTTCAGATAATTCTTCGAGTTGTCCGATGTCTTTAATTTCATCATCATCTTCAAGACCTGAAAGTTCGGAAAAATCTTCTTCCTGCTGTAACTTTGCAGAAATCGAAAAAGACTGGTCTTCTTTTTGCGGTTCATTTTCTTGAATTTCGTCGTCTTCTGAATTCAAGTCGTCAAGCAAGTCCAAGTCGTCATCAGAGAGAATTTCTTCGTATGAAATTTCTTCCGTATCTTCTGTTTCGAACAATTCTTCTGTTTCTTTTGCGGAGGAATCAACATAAAACATCTGGTCAACATCTTTGGCAATTTCTTGTTCAAGTGATTCTTCAAAAATGTCTTTGAGGTCGTTTGATAGTTCATTTTCTTCAAGTTGCTCAATTGCGAGCGGAGCATCAGTTTCATTAAGTTCCAAAGTCTCTATATTTTCAGGGATTTCAGCCGATTCCATCGAATCTTCAACTGTAGAATGTTCTAATTCGACCGGGATTTCGACAACTTCCTCTTCAACTTCTCCGAAAACTCCTTCTTTCGGTTTTAGAATCAATGGCGTAAAGAATGTTGCCTCTCCCGAAACAATGAATTCTGAGTCAGAGAGTTTCATCAAAAACGAATTGTAAGTCGCAAAGGCTTTCTGCTGTTGTTCAGGTTTAAAAAGTACAAGGTTTTTTGCGAATGATTTTAGTTGAGAGGCATATTCAAAGTCATACTTTGAGAAAACTATAGGTCTGAATTGTTTGTTTTTGTAAACTTTATTCAGGAGTTCTTTGTCCGTAATTTCTTCATTTGCTTCAAAAACAAGATATATGTTAGTTTTAAGATTGTTTATAACAAAATCAAAAGCTTCCTTTTTCCAGTTCGAGTTTGCTTTGTTAAGCCTTAATACAGTAAGCGGATTGCTTTCAACAGTTTCGTTGATTGAGAGAAATTCTTTTTCGTCTGACGCAAAAATACCCGATTGGCTGTATTTTATTAATTTGTTTCTAAATAGAATCACACCGACAGATTTGTCAGATTCATAGATATCGTTTACAACGCTCAAAAGAGTATTTAACGGAATGAATTTGTTTTCGAGTGTTTCAATGTAGTCTTGGATTTCAAGGATTATATCTTGAACGATTGTTTTTTGTTCTATCGTCAAACCTGTCAAGTCGTATTCATAAATATAGTTCAAAACCTCATTGTTTATAGGAAGTTTGAACTCTTTGCCCAATTCGAGGATAGTTGCGTTCTCATACTCATTTATTTCATCAAAGTCTAAAACGAGCGTTTTTTGTAATTTTGAGTTGAAGTTTTCAAAAAACTTGGTTTTAAGGTTTTGAGCGTCAGTTTCTTTGTCAGATTGCACGTAAAGAAAACTGTCTAAGAGTTTTGAGTTGATTTTAAGCGGTAGTTTCGATGAGTTTGTGAGTTGTCCTATGTAAAAAGAGTTTTGTTTGTTAGAAAAAATCTCGTCGATTGTTTCTCTTTCTGTCATTTTGATTTGTGCATCTAAAGAAGGGACATAACCCCCATAAGGGCTGTGTTTTTTGTCATTTTGTAAATCTAAGGAGAATTTCAAAACTGCACAATTCGTATTATCCTTGTTTGTTGACTCGATGGAGACAACCTGTGATATGATTTTTTGGTTTTTGTCATCAATCGTCAAAAAGTCAGAAAGAGCCAATGGGAATTCTTCCGGTGAGTAATACAATTTTGCTAAACTGTTTTTTATTTCTACTAATTTCATCAAATATACCGAGAACCTAGCTTAGTTATACTATTGGCAAACTTCTTCCTGAAGTGCGATTGAGGCGATTTGGTTGGACATAATTGCAACCTTTTTGATCGGACCTGTTGCATCTTTTTCGATTAATTTACCTACAGTTGATTGTGTTCTGATTAAAGGAAGTATTTCATCAAAAACAGCTTTCGGATCTTCAAAATACAGAATCATAGGGGCTGAAGCACCTTTCAGGAATACAAGCAAAGCCAATCTTGTTTTGTACTGTGGTGGTGGAAACTGTTGCGCCATATCTTATTCTCCTTAAAATCTAATCTAGTGTCGCCTCTACCGACTCTTAACCAGAGTCGCATCAGGCTCACCTTTTCAAGCACTCTAACCGTTATATCTAATTTATGTCAAATGTGCCTCAGAGTCAATAATCAGGATTTAGAACTCAATCCCTTTTCTTGCCTGAATACCTTTGTTCCAATAATGTTTAACGGGAATTATCTCTGATACAAGATGTGCGGTGTTTATTATTTCTTCTTTTGCATTTCTGCCTGTAAGTACAATTTCCATTTCTTCAGGCTTATTTTTCAAAACTTCAACCATTTCATTGAGGTCGATCAGGTTCAAATCTATTGCAATATTCGCTTCATCAAGAATGATAAGCTGGTATTCATCATTTTTTATGGCATTTTTGGCTGTTTCCCAGCCTAGTTGGATTTGTTTTTGGTCTTCTTTGGAAATGTTTGAAGCATAAACGATTCGATCCAATCCTGCCTGGACAATTTTTACATTATCTTTCATGTCACTGCAAAGATTGGCGAATGATGCCAATTCGCCATAGTCATTTCCGCCTTTTGTAAACATAACAATAAGAACCTTCCAGCCCCGTCCCAGTGCTCTCATTGCGAGCCCTAAAGAGGCCGTGGTTTTGCCTTTGCCGTTCCCTGTATATACCTGTATGTATCCGTGTTTTGAAAATTCAGGATTATACAGTTTAGGGTTTTCATCAGGAGTTTGCATGTTACTTTGTCAGTCCGCTTTCCCTTAAGAAGCCGATAATTGCACACGCGCAGCTTTTTTGGTATTTAACCGGTGCGTTGTGAAGCAATTCCATCGCTTCAGATAATTTTCTATCTTTATCATACCATCTTCTGTAATTGGCTGCATCTTTTTCATCATAAAAAAACCATTCGACAGGTTTTGAATAAAACTCTGCAAATTTGATTAGTTCTATGACTTCGACTTTTCTTGAGCCTTTTTCGATTACAGAAATACCTGATATGGGAAGACCCATTAGTTCAGCGATTTCTTCTTGTTTTAACCCGGACTCGATTCTAGCTTTTCTTAATTTTTTACTTAAATCTGTTCTGTTCATATAGTATTTTACTATCTGTGTCTAATATATTATAATGTTAATTTACATATATGTAAATATATATATTCTTTAGGTTAGCTTTAGTATATAGTTTTTTTGAATTATGAATAATATGAAAAATGATTTTAGAAAAAAATGTATGAATATCAGAAATAATATTAATAAAAATAATATTTCTGACTGTATTTCCGGCAAAATCAGCTGTTGGGATAAATATGACCATGCCCGGCACGTCATGCTGTTTTACCCGATTAATTCCGAGATTTCTTTGTTGAATCTTTTGTCTAATGATAAAAAATGTTACTATTTTCCGGTAATTCGTTCAGGAAAGATTTTTCCTGTAAAATTTGACAAAAATAAAGGATTTTCCTGCGGCAAATTTAATATAAATGAGCCTGTCGGTGAAATCTTAGAAGATATTTCCTGTCTGGATATTATTTTTGTCCCGGCTTTGGCGGCTGATTCAGAGGGATATCGTTTGGGATATGGAAAGGGATTTTA
>CAZIVG010000093.1:0-6848 GCA_964542595.1 uncultured Muribaculaceae bacterium
CATTGTGCTCTCTATGTCATCATTGTACTCGTGAGTTGAAAAGCCGATAACATGATTCGGATATCTGTTTTTTAAAAAGTCGATTTGATTCATCTCTAACTCATGTTTCTCTGACGGATAAATTGAAACACAGTGATTGATTGCGAGTGGAATGTTTCTTTTTTCAAAAAACGTAACCAAATCGTCAATGTCTTTCAACGAAGAGCCTCCTGTGGAAACGATTACGGGTTTTCTGGTTGACGCAACTTTTTCAATCAAAACCCAGTCATTCAAATCAGATGAAGCAATTTTTAGAATCTGAACGCCCAAGTTCACACAAGTATCAACAGATTTCTCATCAAATGGCGTTGACATTGAAATGCAGCCGGCTTTTCTTATTGCCTCAATCAAGACACCGTAATCATCATAACTCATTTTTGTGTCCAAAACTTTTTTGACATACCTTATATCTTCACGAGTCCTAAAGTCTTTATGAATAAATGCATCTACGTCTCTAAACTGAAGCTTAATGGCTGTTCTCACATTATTAAATCTCACGATTCTTGAAAAATCCGTGATAATTTTTTTCCCTCTTTCAACATCTCCCCAGTGGTTGTTCGCCAATTCAAGCACAAACAAATCGTCAAAAATACTGTTTTTCATCTTCTCTCCTTAACTCCTGAATTTATTTGATTATACAATGAGGAAAAAAGTTTGTGTAGGCCTGTTTGATAGTCTGTAAAGCAAACTTCAGGCATGTTTTTTTTAAACAATTATTTAGAACCTTTATATTCATTATTCATCACAGGGTTTGTGATATTTATTTTTACCGGATTTTCAACAAAACCATTAACTATTTGGGAGATTTCACAGAGACTGATACTTTGAGTCGGAGTGAGGTTTATAATGTTGTTAACAGGCTCGTTTTCGATAAAATAATTCACAATTTTTTGCATATCCTCAACAAAAAGATAATCAAAAATCACATCCTGATTTATACAAATATCCTCTCCTTTTAACACCTGATTTATCGCATAAGTCGGAAACCTGCTTTCCTTTTCACCATGCCCATAACACGCAAAAATATTCAAACAAAGAACATCTTTTCGCATCTTAATTTTTTCAGCAATCAGCATTTTCGACTGCCCATACAAATCCTTCGGTATAGATTCACCAAGTTGCGACTCTTTTATTTTTTCAAGCGGACGAGACTTGTCATACATTGCACCTGAACCAAAAAGCATTACTCGCACATCGTCACGTTTTGAGGAGAGTAAATTCTCAACCATCAAAAGATTTTCTTCAACAGTCAATGGGGAATCTTGAACCCCTCTCGATCCTCCGACCGTTGCACAGTGGATGACAAAGTCGATATTTTCATTTTCAAAATACTCTCTAACAGCAAAAGAATCGCAAAGGTTTAATTCGTATGACCTTGGGGTCAATAAAAAATAATCGTTTTGCAAGCTTTCCTTTATATTACGACCGATAAACCCGTTTCCGCCAGTCAAAAGAACTTTTTTTTGATGTCTCATTTTGATTCACCTGCGGCTGCATTTTTTGCTTTAGAATCAACAAATCCGTGAATCAAAGCACTGACTCGACCGAGTTCAGACTCACCCAAAACAGGGAATGTACCAATCCAAAACGTGTTGTTCATAATAAAATCAGTGTTTGGCAAGAGTCTGTAATTCTCTTCGGTCAGATTTTTTGAGTTTATAAGTTCAGAGTTGCCGATTCTCAATGGTATCTCATCATCAACAAACATCGGCTGACGCAAAATATTCCCCGCAAAAAGCTGCCTCGTGCCGACCCCGTTTGATTCCAAAAATTCGACAAGTTCCTGTTTTGAAAACGGCGACTCAGGTTTTACAGAAATCAAATAGCCAAACCAAGAAGGCTTAACCGAATCGCAAATCTTCGGCAAAATCAAAAAGTCTTGTAAATCACTCAACGCATCAGTCAAAAAATGTGCATTTTTTGAGCGTTTTTCAAGAAACTCAGGAAGCTTTTTCAGTTGAGAAACGCCCAAAGACGCCTGCCAATCTGTAATTTTCAGGTTATAACCTACATGAGAATAAGTATATTTGTGATCATAACCAAAAGGCAAATTCCCATGCTGCATTTTGAAACGCTTTTTACACGAATCATCCTTACCGGGCTTGCACCAACAATCACGCCCCCAGTCGCGTAAAGACAAAATGATTCTGTACAATTCAGTATCATTTGTGACGACAGCGCCACCTTCGCCCATCGTAATATGATGAGCAGGATAAAAGCTAAAAGTCCCCACATGCCCGACTGTACCTGCCTTTTTACGTTCTGCCTGAACATCAACCTCAGCCCCCAAAGCATCACAGGTATCTTCAATCAGCCAAAGTCTATGTTTTTCGCAGATTTCAAGAACCTTTTCAAGGTCAAAAACATTCCCGAGAGTGTGAGCAATAAAAATCGCCTTTGTCCTATCTGTAATGGCCTCTTCAATTTGTTGAAGGTCAATATTGTAGGTACCGATTTCACAATCCACAAAAACAGGCACCAACCCATTTTGAATAATAGGGTTTACCGTCGTCGGAAAGCCCGCAGCAACAGTGATTACCTCGTCACCTTTTTTCAGGCGTCTTTCTTTAAGTTTGGGAGAAGTCAACGCAGTCAATGCCAGAAGATTTGCGCTTGAGCCGGAATTCACACTCAAAGCATGTTTAACACCGAGAAATTTTGAAAAATCAGATTCAAATCTATCATTAAAACGCCCTGTCGTCAGCCACATGTCAAGCGACGAATCAATCATGTTTTCAAGGTCATCCGAATCAAGAAGTTTCCCTGATGCAGGGATATATTTCAAGTTATTTTTCTTTCCGAAAATACAGTTATAATAAAGCTTTGCGCTGAGTTTAACCAGATTTCTAAGAAGTTTTTCCACCTAAAAGCCCCTCGTATTCTTTAATTTGATGCATCATGAAATCGCACATTTCGTCAGATGTTTTTTGGGAATAAAAAACCTTGTACCATTCAACCGTCTTTTCAACCGCCTTATCACAGTCATAAACAGGGTTCCAACCCAAAACAGATTTTGCTTTTTCAATATTCAATGTCAAAAGCCCCGCCTCATGAAGGTCATCGTTTTTGTGAACTTTAAAACAACCCTTACCCCAATATTTTACAAACTTTTCGACTACTTCTGAAACAGAAACAACACCGTTTTCTTCGGGTCCAAAGTTAAACCCCTGAGCGTATTTTTCTCCGTCCGATAATAGTTTTTCACCCAAAAGCAAGTATCCGCCAAGCGGCTCCAAAACAAACTGCCACGGGCGAATCGCCTGGGGGTTTCGAATTTGGATTTCCATATCGAGATTCACAAATCTCGCACAATCAGGCAAAAGCCTGTCTAAAGACCAGTCACCACCGCCAATGACATTCCCGGCCCTCGCGGTTGCAAGAGCGAATCCGCCCTCAGAATTTGCACCCAAAAAGCTTCTTCGATAAGACGCAGACAGAATCTCAACGCACCCTTTCGACGAAGAATACATATCATGCCCGCCAATCGGCTCATCTTCGCAATAGCCCGCCATCGTTTCACGGTTTTCATAGCATTTGTCGGTTGTAACATTGACAAAAGCCTTCACACTGCCGCATTTTCGCGCAGCCTCAAACACATTCAAAGTACCAATCACATTGGTCTCATAGGTCAAAACAGGCTCCGAATAGGAAAAACGAACCAAAGGTTGTGCTGCCAGGTGAAAAACAATTTCGGGTTTAAAGTCTTCAAAAGTCTTCTCCAACTTTTCCCTGTCTCGAATATCACCGATTATGCTTTTTACTTTTTCATCAATTTTAAGAGTCTTGAACAAAGACGGAATCGTTTCAGGCTCGAGCGAATATCCGCAAACATCTGCCCCAAGAGACTTTAGCCAAAGAACCAGCCATCCGCCTTTAAACCCGGTATGCCCCGTAACAAGAACCTTTTTATTTTTATAAATCTCAAACAATCCCATTTTGAGCCTCTCCGACATTGTTCTTCTGCCAGACAGCCCAAGGAGCGCAGTCATTTTGCCAGAGTTTTGTCAATTCATTTTTGTCTCTCAATGTATCCATTGGCTGCCAAAAACCGCTGTGTTTAAAGGCATTGAGATTGTTTTCATTTGAAAGAGTCTCAAGCGGTTCTTTTTCAAAAATTACACTGTCATCGTCTTTTATGTAATCAAAAACCTTCGGTTCGCAAACGAAAAAACCACCGTTAATCCAAGACTCTTCGCCTTTCGGTTTCTCCATGAACGACGTAATCAAATTGTTTTCTTTAATAACCAAAGCCCCGAATCTTCCTGAAAGTTGAACAGCCGTCATCGTTGCGACCTTGCCGGACTCTTTATGCGACTTAATCAGTGCCTCAATATCAACATCACTGACCCCATCGCCGTAAGTCAACAAAAACGGTTCATTTCCGACATAGTTTTGTGCTTTTTTAATTCTTCCGCCGGTCATCGTATCTTGCCCTGTATAAAGGATTGTGACTTTCCACGGTTCGTTTCTGGTTTTGTGGATTTCGACAGAATTGTTCGCCATGTCAACTGTTATGTCAGAATATCGATTGTAATAGTTTATAAAATATTCCTTTATGACATGGGATTTGTAGCCAGTCAGGATTATAAAATCGTTAAAGCCAAAATGAGAATACGTTTTCATAATGTGCCAGAGTATCGGTCTTCCACCGATTTCGACCATAGGCTTAGGTTTTAGTTCCGTCTCTTCGCTCAATCTTGTCCCGAGACCGCCTGCAAGAATAACTACTTTCATAAATTCTCCCTTAATATTTAAATTATAGTTTAAAATCGAATTTAAATAAAGTTTACATATTTTTACAAAGCTAAAACTCTTATATAGATAGAATTAGCAGACTTTACAAGAAAAAAAGAAGTCATTTTTTCGATTTCAAGAAAAAGACTAGCAAAAATTTTTTATCACACTGTTTATACCCATACCACTAGTAAGATAATTAATAAAAAAAGAAAGATAAGGAGAACTATTAATGGCACTTGAAAGCATTAGTTTCAAGGGAATTATCCCCTTCAGAAAACAAAAAAATGAAGAAAAATCACAAAACCCAATCAATAAAAAAGGCAAGTCAGACAAACCGTCAAAAGAAGAATTAGCTTTGATGGCGAAAATCAGAGATAATATTCTCGCGAATTATGCAGCTGCAACAATGAACATGGCCAAAGCCGGCGCAGGTGCGGCTGTCGTTGGCGGAGCATTGGTTGGTTGCGTTGAACAAAATGTAAATGTTCAAATGTCACCTGAATTCATGGCTTGGATGCAAAATATGCAAAAAACGCTTGAAAACATTCAAAAAGAACTTGAAGAAAGCAAAAATGCCAACAAAGAACAAGTTGAGCAAAATAAAGTTATCATCAAATTATTGCAAGATATTCTCGCAGGCGTAACCGATATTAAAGAAGGTGTCGCAATGCTCAAGTCTCTTCTTGAAACGGCTAACGCTTTTGACGTTGAGTTCATGAAGAAAATCCAAGAAATCATTAATTCACAAAAAGATGAAAACGCAAAACTACAGGAACTCTTAAATGCTCACAAAGAACAGCAGCAAACATTGACTAATATTGAAAAATTCATCGAAACAATAAGCAAAGATAACAAAGAAATGGGCGGAACACTGAAAGATTTCTACGAAGCATTCAGAGAAAGTGACAAAAACAACACAGAATATCAAAATACGCACTCAAAAATGATGGAAAATATTCTTAATGCAGTTTTGAGTTCTAATGAAATCAGTGCAAGCGTATTGAAAGAAATCCAGGGATTCCGCAAAGATTTCGAAGCAGGAAAAATCGCGGAATCTGAAATGTGGGCAAAAATCACAGCATTACTGGAGAGCATCGATTCTAAATTGGATGGTCTTTTAGATGCAGTGAAAGGATTGGAAGAAAGCCTCGGAAACTTTGTTAACGGTAGTGGTGAAAAGCTTCTTGAAGTATTAAAAGATTTGGTTCAAAAATTTGAAAACCACTCTATCACTTCAAATGCTTTAGCAGCACAAATCCTTGAAGAATTAAAAACTTCTAACCTAAATGACAAAGCTGCGCAAGAAAAATTAGACAAAATCCATGAAGAATTGAAAAACGGCAACATTTCTGCTTCAGAAGCATTGTCAAAAATCACGGAAATCTTAAATCAAATCAAAGAAAACACTGATGCCATTAAAGATGCTGTTCTCAAAATTTCTCAAGATATCGTAAAATACGGTGACTTGATTACTCAAAAACAAGACAAAGGTCTGGATATTTTGACAAATATCGATAAAAACCTCATCGGAATCGGTGGAGACATAAAAGAACTCATTGAAGTAAACAAAGAAGCAAATAAAAACCTTGTTAACATATCTAACAGCATAGATAAAATTAACGTCAAATTAGATCAAATCACCGAAAACCAAGGCGACCAATTGACAATCGATGACCTGAAAGAACTCTTCGGGCCTTCTTTCAACGCAATGATGAAAATCCTCGGTGACATCAACGGAAAACAAATTTCAAAAGATGAGTTGAAAGCACTGCTTGAAGCACACAAAACTGATTTAACAAAAACAAACTCTCTTATTGAAACATTGACTACAGTTGTTCAAAACCTCAACAATTCAGGAATGACTACAGAGCTTAAAGCTGTAGTTGCAAAACTTGAAGAATTGAAAAACTCCAATGTCGAAGGAAACAAAAACATTATCGCTGAACTCGAAGCGCTCAGAGATGAAGTAGCCGGAATTAAAGGTATTCTTGGGACTCTTGTCACAACTGCAAATGATATCAAAACAAATCAAGATGCACAAATGGCGACAGCGAAAATCTTCGGTACAAAAT
>CAZIVG010000094.1:0-6712 GCA_964542595.1 uncultured Muribaculaceae bacterium
TACCCGCTTTGATAAGAATGGTCTTTTGAATAAGCAAGACTGTTTTGCATACGCAAATCTCTTCTTACATCATCTTTTGAAATAATGTCACGAAGCTGGTCTTCGAACGCCACCATTTTTCTTTGGTAATCAGGCGTCATCGCATTTGCAGTATTCGATGCAATAGCGGATTGCCTCTGGACAAGCCCGTCCATAGCCAGTTTTGAAACTTCGATTGCTCTTACATTAAACAAATCCATACCTGCTCCTCCTCACAAAATCCTATAGCCTAGGTACCAAAATTTCAAAAGTCGTACCGTTCGAATCAGAAAACGTAAGGTTCAAGTCCCCATATTGCTCTTTCATCGCCTCTTTTGAAATATAAAGCCCCAACCCGGAACCTGTGATTTTCGACGTAAATCCTTCATCAAAGATTTTTCCTTGCTTATCTTCTTTGACTCCGCAGCCGTCATCCGAAATCAAAACTCTCAACATATTGTCTTCTGTTTCTTGTGTTTGAATTTTGATTAAACCGTTACCGTTTTTCTTCTCTGCAATCGCATCAAGAGCGTTGTAGAAAAGATTAATCAATACATTTAAAAGTTTGTTTTCATCAGCCAAAATGTCCCCTGAAAATTGGCTTGAAACTTCAAATTTTGTGTTTGTCTCAAGTGCCTTTGCCTGAACCAAAGTCAGAGCATTTTCAAGAATCTTTGAAAAGGATTCCTGACAAAGATTTGCACCCTGAATAGTGCGAAGTTCTGTCAAAAGCGTGTTGATAGAATCTTTAGACTTTTTGATGCTTTTAACAGCTCCTATCATTGATTCTTTGATTTCATTTTCGTCGAGAGATTCCAGTCTTTTCTCGAGAATTTTTGAATACAAATCAATTACGGAAATGTGGTTTTTTATGTCGTGTGAAATGACTTTTGCTTTCGTAGAAATATATTCGTACTTCTTCGAAAGGTCATCATTTCCACCGAGCAAACCTACTTCTGCTTTGGAAAGATTAGCCTCTTCCACAAAAGAATCAGCAAAATCGATAAACTTGTGAACAGCTTGATTCAAAAGTTCGTTACCCCTTCTCTCAGGAGTGTATTCCTGTGTGTATCTCATCAAGTCAATTTTTGAATTTTCAGAAATTATTCTGATGACATTATTCACGTCACGAGAATTCAACAAGTGATAAATGCACGAAGAGTCTTTTATTGTTTCTGTTGAATAATCCCACAAAAGAACCGCGGAATACCTTGGGGAAAGGATGATAAGGAATTCAGTATCACCCCAAATATCTTCTTTTGAAAGGTTTTCACCTTTTGTAATGTTGTCAAAAGAGTAAACTTCAGTTTTTGTAAATTCGAGCCTTTTCAAAACCCCATCGAGTTCTTTTGTATCAAAAAGTCTCATCAAAACAACCGCTTTTTGTGATTGTGCTTCCAAAAGAGGCTCCAAAGCAAAGCGGAACAGACCCTTGATGGTCTGTTTATTCAGGGGCTTTGTTTGCCCCAAATAAATTAAATCTTTTAAAAGATTTTTTTGTCTGAAATTTGCTCCGCTCATTTATTGTCTCTCTTGGAGTTCTTACCATTTATTTATCAGCACGGGTGAGACCCGCGCGAATTTCGCTACATAGCGATTTTTACTTTTCTTCTGTTTAAAAAGCCGTTGTTCAATGCATAAAGAACGGCCTGCGTTCTGTCGTTAACCTGTAATTTTTGGAAAATGTTGTTAACGTGTGTTTTTACTGTTGTTTCAGAAATAAAGAGTTTTTGCGCAACTCCTTTATATGTAACCCCCTGAGTCAAAAGATCCAGAACCTCTTCTTCTCGTTGTGTGAGATAGTTAAGAAGATTCTCTTCGTCAGAAACATTTTGTGCTTCTTCTTTGAAGGACTTTTGGAAATATTCAAAGAATCTTGAGGACAAAGTTGCGGGAAGATAGATTTTCCCTGATGCAACTTCGTCAATAGCGTAGATGAGTTGTGCTGACGCCATTGTCTTTAAGATATAGCCTTTTGCACCAATCTTCATTGCTCTGAAGATTAAATCAGGATCGTCATAGCCTGTCAAAGCGATGGTACGCACTCCCAAATCCAATTTTTCAATTTCCGCAATCGCGGTCAAACCATCTTTTTCAGGCATATTGATATCCATCAAAACGATTTCGGGACGATACTTCTTAATAAGACTGATTGCAACACTTGCACTGGTAGCTGTTGCCACTACATCAAAATCGCTTTCAATTTCAATCAGTTCCTTGATTCCTGACAAATGCTCATAGTTGTCATCGACGATAATAACTCTGGCTTTCTTCTTAAATTCGAGACCTCTTCTCATCTACTCCCCCCAAGTCTTTCATAAGTCAACTGACTCTGTTTTTTAAGTTTCCCAAGTTCATAGGATCACTTTAGCTAACTTTATTAAGTTCCTGTTTTCATATTATTTACATTTTTATATTACCCCCAAATGTATGAGGCTCTCATCGACTGAAAGGTCAAAATAATCAACAAAAAGACTATACCTCCACGCCTAGACCATCTGGTCAATGAGTCAACAAGAATGTCTCCTTGCAAGGTTTTTCGCTTTAAAAGAAAGATAATTCATTGGTATTATTGACGTAATGGCGTCTCAACATTTTGAATTACTTAATATGTATGAGAATCAAATGAAAATTCATTCGATGACCTTGCAAAAGTAAAACATGGTGAAACGTATGTTTCATTGTGTTGAAACCAGACGTGTGGTAAATTATAATAAGGAGCAGTCGGATAATTGCGCAAAATCTCAAAATTTTGTGAGGAAAGTCCGGGCATCTCGGAACAGATTGCCTGATAACGTCAGGTGCGGGTGACCGTGAGGATAGTGCCACAGAAATGAAGACTGCCTATGTTTTCCTCGGAAAGCAGGCGATGGTGCAACGGCGAGGTAAGAGCTCACCGGCAAGACTGAGAAGTCTTGGCCAGGTAAACCCCAATCGGATGCAAGGTTGACAGGAAGGTCAAGGAGTTCCGCCATCTTTCGACAAACCGCTGGAGCTTGCAGGCAACTGCAAGTCGAGACAGATAATTATCTAGAAACAGAACCCGGCTTATGAGCTGCTCCTTTTTTATTACTAAAAAGCACCCTGATATCAGAGTGCTTTTTGTCTTATTAAAATTTGATTTATCCTACAAAAATCATTTTGTAAACCGAAAAGATTGCGCTCGAAAGCAAAATACAAATCGGAATCGTCAAAACCCAAGCCCAAATAATGTTTCCGATAACGCCCCATTTTACGGCGTGAGCCTTATAAGTAGTGCCAACCCCCATGATAGCTGTAGATATAACATGAGTCGTACTCAGCGGAACACCGAAATGTGAAGCGGCAAGGATTATTGAGGCAGCTGATGTTTCTGCCGCAAAACCGTTTATAGGCTTTAGTTTAATAATTTTGCTTCCCATAGTTTTAATAATTTTCCATCCGCCGGACATAACTCCCAACGACATTACTGTCGCACAAGCCAAAATAACATAAATAGGAATGTCGAAACTGCCCTGAGCGTTGTGTTTCACAATCCCGCCTGCAAGTAAAGCCAGAGTGATAATACCCATGGTTTTCTGCGCATCATTCGAACCGTGGCTCAAAGCCATCAAGCCTGCAGAGAAAAACTGAGCGCGTCGAAAACGTCTGTTTACTTTGTCAGGATTAGCTTTGTAGAATATTCTCAACAACAAAGCCATAACAATTAAACCTGTACAAAAACCGATAACAGGCGCCAGAAACATAGGCGCGATAACTTTATCCGCAAGTTGCAAAAATCTAACACAATCCCATCCTGCATTTACAACCGCCGCACCGATGAGACCACCGATAAGTGCATGTGAAGAACTGGAAGGAAGTCCGAAAAACCAAGTTATCAAATTCCAAATAATTGCCGCACACAATGCACAGAAAATTACCTGCAGTGTAATTGTTGAAGGGTCAACAATCCCTGCACCGATAGTTTTTGCAACGTGTGTACCCGTCAATGCGCCTGTAAACTCAAGGGTTGCACCATAAATTACAGCTTGCCTCGGCGTTAAAACTTTCGTGGAAACAACTGTCGCAATAGCGTTCGCAGCATCATGGAAACCGTTTATATACTCAAACACAAGCGCGCCGACTATTACTAAAATCAATAATACGATTGAAACCGTCATAAATTCTCTTTCCTTACACTCTAATCTGAAAGCTTTTTAGCTTTGTTTCAAAACAACATTCACAATTTGGTCTGATACTGAAAAACAGCTATCCAAAGCATTCTCAATATCCTTGTGAATATCTCTCAACTTGATTACGGTAAGTGCATCAAATTTACCGGAGAAAAGTTCATCAATCGCATGGTAGTGGATTTCATCACCGTGAGATTCGATTTCTTTCATCTTAAGGTTAGTTTCAGTCATATCTTTTATTGAACATGATTTTTTGAAGCCATGGATGATTATTTTCAACTCTTCAGCAGCTTGAAACAAAGTCTCTGCTTGCTTTTGCATATTTTCCGTAAAAGATTCAAGTCTATAAACATTCAAATTCAAAGAAGCTTTAACAATTCTTTTCGTAATTTTATTCAAAAGAGAAGCAATACACTGAATATCCTCTCTGTCAATCGGCGTAATCAAAGTCACATTCAATTGGTGAAGAGTTTCTTTCAAAAGGTCATTACTTTTGTGTTTGAGTCTCTTTGCATTAATCAAATGGTCTTCTGTCAAAGTTGTTTTCACAATATCTTGGTACAATTCTGCTACGTCATGACATACCTGCGCACTTTCTTCAAAAAGGGTGTAAAAAACCTTCTCCTCAGGAGGCAAAATGTAAGCCAACAAATTGAATTTACTCATCTTAATTCCTTTCATTTTTGGGCTGAAAAGCCACACACAACAACTCTACCATAAAAGTTTTTTTGCATGACAAATCAGAAAAATTAAGTAAAGAAATTATTACATTAGACATCAATCCCTCAAAATGATAGAATATTTCACGTTAAAAAATTAAGGAGTATTTTTATGCATTATGGATTCGATGAAGAAAAAAGTACTGAAGAAAAAAAAGATAACAAAAAAGTTCTTAATGCAGTTTTAATAATTCTTTTAATTTTGATTATAGGTGCTTTGGAGATGAATAAAAAACCGGATTCTTCAAAACAAGGAGCGAAAGTTTTAGGCAGTCAGGGCACCAGTGAGAATGATATCCCCGAAAAAGTTTACAATGACACAACCAAAGACGACCATTTGGCAAACGTTCTTTTTGCAAATAAAAAAGTAATCTACTACGCATATATGGGAAGTTGTCCATACCGACAAGCATTTGTAAAAAACCTAGAAGCATTAATGTCAACAAACCCTTTATTAAAAGACAAATATTACTATTACCCTGATCCTCAAGGGGATTCAACAATGGTAGTCTGCAAAAAACAAGGTACAAGACACTGCGTAGAAAACTTTCTTTTCGAAAAGTGTTCCAGTGGAGTGTGCATCGTGAATGGTGCAAAAAAGAAACTGGTTGCAATCAAAAGCCAGGATGCTTCAACGGTATATGCCGCAATAGATAAGTTCAAGGATTGGTAAATCCGAGATTTAATTATTTTGAAGATTTCAAAAGTTCTTTAATTTTTGAAATAGCCTCGTCAGGCGTCATCGTTGTCGTTTCACCTGTTTCACGAACTTTGAATTCCACAAGACCTTCTTTTATTGTCTTGCCGACAGTGATTCTGAAAGGAAAACCTATTAAATCCGCGTCTTTAAATTTCACACCCGCGCGCTCATCACGATCATCAAGAACCGCTTCGACTTTGTCGCCTAAGAGTGTTTTATAAATCTCGTTCGCAACCGTCATCTGCTCTTCGTCTTGAATATTTACAGGAACAATGTCAACGTGATAAGGAGCAATCGCAATCGGCCACTTGATTCCCCATTCGTCATGGTGACGCTCAACTGCCGCAGCGGCAGTTCTGGAGATTCCGATTCCATAGCAACCCATGATGAAAGGTTTTGTTTTTCCGTTTTCATCCAGATAAACAGCATTCATTGATTCAGAATATTTTGTACCGAGTTGGAAGATGTTTCCGACTTCGATTCCTTTTGTAACAAACAAAGGTTCACCGCAATCAGGGCATTTTTCACCTTTTTCAACAAGTCTGATATCTGCAAAAACCGGAGTTTCCAAATCCGTCCAATTCACGCCGACAAAGTGCTTGTCTGTTTCATTAGCACCGATTACAAAGTTTTTCATCTCTTGTGCAGTAAGGTCTGCAACGATTTGGATTTTTTCGCCTTCATAGTCTTCAGGCACTTTGAATTGAGCCAAATCCTTGGGACCGACAAACCCTTTACCTGCGCCAAAGATTACTTCGAGTTCAGAAGGAGCTGCGCTTCTGATTTCGTTGGCTTTTACTGCGTTCATGACTTTAGTTTCTTCAAAGGTCTTGTCTCCACGAATCAAGGCCATGACGATTTTGTTGTCTGCAACATAAATCATTGATTTTAGAATTACAGTTTCAGGAACATTCAAAAATGTTGAAAGCTCTTCAATCGTTGTTGTATTAGGTGTATCAACTTTTTTCAGTTCGTCCAAATTAAATTTTGTGCCGTCAACATCTGCTCCCTCGAGAACAGAAACGGCATGATTTGCGTTCGCTGCATAAGAGCATTCTTTGTTTTTGCAGAAAAACACATCATTTTCGCCTGCGTTGTTTTCTGTATCATCGATCAAAACCATA
>CAZIVG010000095.1:0-6610 GCA_964542595.1 uncultured Muribaculaceae bacterium
CACTATTACCTATAAAATTACCTGTTATATCACCAATAAATGCATTAGTCGAATTATGAATGGCACCTCCTGAAGAAGTACTGGAAGCGGTGGCAGTATTATTTACAAAATCTCCGCTAATGCTTGTAATTGAGCCATCATTGCTAATAGCACCGCCAAAAGAACTTCTATAGCTAGATGCCTGATTCCCTATAAAAGATCCAACGATGTTTCCTATTTTTCCGCCAGTATTATTGACAATAGCACCACCAAAAGTACTGTCATTAGAACTAAAAACTTTTTGTCCAATGTAATTCCCATTTAGATCTGTTGCTGATAAATCAACAACATTATTTAAACGGGAACTAGAAACATCATTATAATTCACAATGACCTGAACATTCCCTTCTGTCGGAACTAAGACTTCTGCCAAATATTTACTTTCATAAGAATCGACCTTCCACTCAAAGTATTTTTTAGCAGACCCGTTTAAATCACCATATTGTGTTCTTACAAGATCTATTCTGTAATATTTTGGCTCATATTGATTCGTTTCAGAATTGAATTCATATTTTTTGAACACATTTTCACCCGCCGAATCTACTTCAACCAATTTATAAGCTTTTTCTGATTCTTGAGCGTCGGCAAAAGAATTTTCAGAAAAAAATGGAAAAAGAAAAACAGAAAATAAAATAATGTATTTCATAGAAATGCGAAAACCAAGTAGATCCAGACATTTAGACACAATATTACCCTCGACTCGTAATAACCCACTCATGTAATATTCCAACAATTCAAAAAATTTAAACCTCTTTCTAAAAAGCTTCATGAACGCTTAAAAAGATAGGGAGTAGCAAAAAAATTCATTCACAAGTTTTTATGAAACTATGAACGTAAGAAGTATCAGTTTTAATTTGCCGAAAATCAATAAAGTCAGCTTCGGTGAAAGAGTCACAGACAACCGGACAAATCCAATCGGAGCATCTTGTGATGTCTTCAGCAAAAAATCACCTGAAACAAAAGAGTTATACAAAAAATTTTCAAAAGAAACTTCACAGATCACAGCAAAAGAGATTGAAAAAATCATAAAAACCATGCCTGACCTCCCCCAAGAAACAGTACTTCTCGCAATGGACAAACTAACAAATTATTCAAATATGAACAGCCTAATCGGATTGAAAAACAAATTCGAACAGAACAACATTCGATTCATCCACGGTTATGAGCATTATTTTGAAAATACCCAAAGGAAAATAACTTATGAGGTCGAAGCCCCGATTGAAAAAGAGTTGTTGGATAACAAAATTTACTTTGGTGACTATGGAATGGAATTGGACGAATATTATGACACATTCAACAAGGATACTGTCACAAGAGAACGTTCAAAATACCTTGCCGACATACCTCACGGATTCAAAATTCCACTCGGCTCTGTTTTGAACTACTTGCACAACAGCAGTTTTCCGAAACGAGGAAAATGCCCAATTGAAAAAGGTGAAAAAACAGCACTTGTTCTCGACAGAACAGCTGTAGAGTTGTTGAAAAACGAATTTAAGAAAAACCCCGAAATGTTTCAAAAATATAACGAAAAACTCTTGCCTGTTTATATTGAAAATTTTGAAAACACTTACAACTTTCTTGAACAACACAAGGACTTTACCAAAGAAACAGAGAAACTTGCACGCAGGATTGAATCAATAAAAAAGACAAATCCTCAGATGAGCAAAGAAAAAATTGCAGATTTGATTTTGAACGGTGAAACCCTAAAAGAAATCAAAAAACTTGGATTCTCTCCTCTAATAATAAAATCAGAGAACAAAGAAAAACCCAGCCCACAAACGATTGCCCAAAAGCTCTCTCCTTCAAACCCGACAAAACAACAATTTGATGAAGCGATAGAAAAAAGCCTCAAAATAAGCGGTTACGAAAACGATCCGAAAGCAAAAGAGTTTTTAACAGACTATTTGAACAACAATTTATTTCTTTACTCCCCAAAAACACTTTCTCAAAAACTGACAGAACTTCACCAAAAAATCGAGCAAGACGTAAAAGCACACGGAAAACCAATCGACAAGATTTATTACAATGTTGTTGATACAAACAAAAGCTTCGGCTTGATAACCTACATGTACCAAAAGGCTAACGACATTCCACCTAACAGATTCATCTACTGGAAAGGAAAAACCATTGGTCATCAACATGAAACTCTGTCAAAAATGCTTCCTGAAAATTCAACTCTGGTTTTTCTCGACGACAATATGATAAGCGGCTCTTGCCTTTTAAGCGACACATTTCCATACGAACACTCTTATTATATTGGTGAAATAATGAAGAAGCTAAAAAATACAGATTTTATTTTTGCAAACATACTGACTTACGACAACGTAAGAGACCGGCTCAAACATGAATCGAAAAAATACAAAAGAGAAAACAAAGACAGAATTGTAAGTATTGAAAACGGAAGAATGGATATGCGAGATTCTGAATATTTTAAAATTCTTAATAAAACAAAAGCCCGAATAGGTTCGACTGCAATTCTTTTTCCATACATGACACCTGACAACAACGCACCGAATCTGCGAGAGCTTTTCAAACTTTACTACCCTCAAGAGTCTTTTCTTTCAAATCCTTTGACCGAAGATAATTTCACACTGAGTTGTTACTAATCAAAAAATCATAGACTGAAACAGTTGATATATTTTCGTTTTTTATATATTGTTCTTTATAAAAAACTTATCAATTAAGATTTGAAGGGTTATGCCTGAAAAGTATTTGGATTTTAATATTATTGCATCAGACTGTCTCATAGCAACTGACTTGGACGGTGACAGGGTCATCGGGCTTTTGGAAGAGTTGAAATTAAAATACAGTGATATCGAGATTATTGCTGTGTTTAACTACTTTTTAAAAATAGAATATCGCCCGGACGTCCTTATTCACGTAATAAAATCATTGGACAAATACCGTGACTCAACTTCTCTAGAGCCGCTCACAAACCTTCTTTTGATGAAAGAAAGAACCCCAAACGCGGATTACACAAAAGAACAATACACAAACGTTCGTGTCATGGCGGCAAAAGCAATTTCGAACTTAAAAAACCACAATTCTGTACATGCTTTTTTATATTGCCTCAACGACAAAAATGAGAATTACAAAGTCCGTCTGAGTTGCGCTGACGCACTCGGAAAACTCGGAGACAGGCATGCAGTCACGACTCTTATGGATTTGGTTTCCGACGAGACGGAAAAATCAGTTTACATCAGAGAATCCGCAGCAGTTGCACTCGGACTGATAGGTGACTTAAGGGCAATCGACTCGCTTGTCGGAATTCTTGAATCAAGCAACGGAATCATAGACAAATTCACCTACCTCAAAGAAAAAGCTGTCGAAGCAATCTGCAAACTCAATCCAAACAACGATAGGGTTTATAAAGCTTTAAAAAATGCACTGAATGACGAAAACCCTCAACTCAGAATCAATGCTATTGAAGCACTTATGGAATATGAAAACGAAGAATCGTTTGAACTAATCGAAAAAATGTTAAAAGATGATGACGAAGAAGTTCAAAAAAATGCTGTTATTGCTGTTTTTAATATGAAGGGCGAAGAGATTTTGAACAGAATCCTAAACGACCCGAAATACAGTGAAGCCTGCAAAGAAGAAGCAAGAAACATACTTGAAAACGAGACAAACGATGACTAAAAAAACAGGAATAATTCTTCTGTCAGGCGGCCTGGATTCAGTTGTATCGCTGGCAGAATTAAAAGATGAAACTGATTTCAAATTGGCCCTGACTTTTGATTACGGACAAAAGTCTTTTGAGAAAGAAAAACAAGCCTCTGAAAAAATAGCAAAATTCTACAAAATACCCCACAAAATTATAAAACTCGATTGGTTAAAAGAAATTACAAACTCTTCCCTTGTGAGCGAAAACAAGATTCCTGAAGTTTCAACAAAATCTCTTGATGACGAAAAGATAACAAAAGAGAGCATGAAAAGCGTCTGGGTACCCAACAGAAACGGTTTATTCATAAATATTGCAGCAGCATTTGCTGATTCGATGAAAATTGACAGTATCGTAATCGGTGCAAACAAAGAAGAGGCGGCGACATTCAGTGACAACTCCGAAAATTTCATCATCGACATAAATAAGTCGCTTGAAACATCCACAAACCATTCAGTCAAAGTCGTTGCACCTTTAATTAATAACAGTAAAAACGATATTATAAATATTGCACTAAAGCGCAGCGTTCCGTTAGAGTTTATAAACAGTTGTTACAATAATACTCCGAAACATTGCGGAAGATGTGAGTCTTGTAACAGACTAAAAAGAGCGCTCGAAAATTCGAGCGAACACGAATTAATCGAAAAATTGTTTGAGGGATAGGAATGAAATCGCTTTTTATTAAAAACGAAATAAAATACATCGGAAGTCAGCTTTCGCCGCACTGGATTTACAAAAACTTTAACATACTCGGTGACGCGATTGTTGCGTTTACGGGTGAAATGGATGTCCAACTATCTGAGATGGTAGATATTGAGGACGTTATCTCAAATTCACCGATTTACAGCAAAAAAATGGTAAGCTTCATCATTGAACAATTCGAAATCAGCCTCTCGGAATGTGTCTTGAGGCAACGTTTTTTGATTTGCGTAATCATTGAAGAATTGAGAAAAATCCTTGGTGACAAATTCGCAATGAGACGAAGCGGTGATGACATTTTTGTGAACATAGACGGAAAAGACAAAAAGCTTTCAGTTTCAATCGCAACAAAGTCCTTAACATCGGGACTTATCCACACAGGCTTAAACATTGACCCGACAGGCGCCCCTGTCGATGCTTGCGGGCTATCAACAGACTTAGGGATTACGGATATTGAAACATTTGCCAGAAATGTCATGAAACGATATATTGAAGAAAACAGCGAAATGAAAGAGGCTGTTTGTAAAGTTAGGGGAGTATAAGGATGTCAGCAAAAAATTCAAAAAAAGTAAAGCAAACGTGGACACTGTTTGCAATTACATTTCTTGTTTCACTGATTGTGATTACTTACTTTATAAAAAGCTTTTCACCAAACGTTGATGTAGAAATAGGCGGAGAAGAGCAACAGTCAATCGAAGAAGATTCTTCTGACAGTGACATAAAAAAAGCTATCGATGACAGGCTCAAGTGGATTCAACTTGAGGACAACATGCCGGGCGTTTCAAAAAGAGAAGAAACCCAAAGCGACGTGACATATTTTGAGACAGAAAAAACAGACCAAAAAGCAAAACAAGAAGCAAAAGTAAACAAAGAAGAGACGAAACAAAAACAGGCCGAAATGGAGCCTATTGAATATGTAAACCCAAAACAGCAGCCGGCGGCACATCCGCCGATACCTGCACAAACACAGCCTGCAGCTGAACCTTTTAAAATGTCTAAGGTTTATGTAGGTTCGTATCCGACGATAGAACAGGCTATTCAGGCACAAAACAAGTTGATGAACACATCAATTTCAGTCAGCCCTTTTGTGAAGGAAGTCAACGGGAGCTATGTTTTGCAAGCAGGCTCTTATGCAAACGCAGGAAAAGCTGAATCAGTAGCAAGAGAAATCAATTCCGTCGGGTTCCACGCCAGAGTCGTGAAAGAATAAAAATTCATTATAATTACTTAATAAAAACCCGTTATCAGCGTTGACAACGGGTTTTGTTTGCGTTTTGATATAGTTGTATCACTATCGTGAGTGCAGGCTTGTGCTGAGTTCTGATTTGCGAAAAGGGTATGACGCACGGGGCGTCGTTGCAGTCCCCGCAAGGGCTAAGGTGTGTTTGCCTAACCTGATTAAACAATAATAAATTAAATATACAAGGAGAAATCATGCCAACAATTGCACAATTGGTAAGAAAAGAACGTAAAAAGTTAGTTGATAAAACTAAATCACCCGCTCTTACAAACTGCCCACAAAGAAGAGGCGTTTGCACAAGAGTTTATACAACTACTCCCAAAAAACCTAACTCAGCTTTGAGAAAAGTTGCAAGGGTTAGATTGACTAACGGATTCGAAGTTACATCTTATATTCCGGGTATCGGCCACAACCTCCAAGAACACAGTGTTGTTCTTATCAGAGGCGGAAGGGTAAAAGACCTTCCGGGTGTTAGATATCACATCGTCAGAGGCACATTGGATACTGCAGGCGTTGCTAACAGAGCAAAAAGCAGATCTAAGTACGGTGCTAAAAAAGCAAAAGCTAAGAAGTAATCGAAAGGAATTATAAAGATGTCAAGAAGAAACAAACCGCCGAAAAGAATTCCGGCACCTGATGCAATTTACAACAGTGTTGATATTGCAAAATTCATTAACAGATTAATGAGACGCGGCAAAAAATCTATCGCTGAGAAGATTTTCTACGCAACTATGGAAAACATTAAAGAAAAAACAAAAGAAGATCCTATCGAAGTATTCCAAAAAGCTTTGACAAACACAACTCCTTTGTTGGAAGTTAAAGCAAGAAGAATCGGTGGTTCTACATACCAAGTACCCGTTGAAGTTAAACCTGACAGAGGTATGGGTATGGCCTCTACTTGGATGATTGAATCTGCCAAGAAAAGACACGGCAAATCAATGATTGAAAAATTGACTGCTGAATTGCTT
>CAZIVG010000096.1:0-6597 GCA_964542595.1 uncultured Muribaculaceae bacterium
ATTAATTTTGTGTGCGCCTGAATGGTTTAAATCTTCGCGTTTTAAATAGATTTTTCCTTTACCATAATGTTGAGTCAGATTCTTTGCGAAATACAAAGGAGTCGGACGCCCTGAATATTCTTTTAAAAGGTCATAAACTTCTTTTAAGAAAGTTTCGTCTTTAATTGCGTTTTCAAATGCTTCATCGAGAGTAACTAGAACATTTTTGAAGTCATCAGGCACAAAAGCACCGCCGAATTCTCCAAAGAATCCGTCTTTATCGGGTAAGTTATATTTTAAATCTTTTACGAACATATTAAACTCCTTATGATTATTGAATTATTTTAACAAAAAAAGAACGGATTTTAAAATCAAATCCGCTCTTTATATCAATAAATTTATATTTAAGAAACTTGATTTTGCAAATATTTTTCTACCAAATCCAGATTTTCCACATTATTATTTTGCAAAAGTACTTTATTATCCTGCAAAAGCTTGAGTGAATCTTCCGATGAAAGATCAGAGTCAACAATCAAATTCATAACCTTGTCGGCAAAGTATTTTTTATCAAGAACTCTCTCACTGAGCTTATGACCATCGCCATCTTCCATTGTATAAATATCTTTAAGGATTTCAGGATGACTGTCTTTCAAAGAGTTGTGCAATGCATCAATGCAGTCATTGCCCGATTCATCATCACTCCAATGATTTACAAAGTCTGTAGCAACCCATTCTTTATCAACATTCTCTGTCATGAATTTTTGTTTCAAAATGTCTACATCATCTTTGAAAACTCTGCACCATTCAAAAGTATCAGCAGCGCCTCTCAAATAAGTCTCATCCCCATAACTGTCTTCAATCGAAAACATATTTTCCAAAAAGTCTTTGTCATTAGTGAATTTTTCGAGTATATAAGCGTTCATCTTGGAACTTCCCCATACATGAGATGGAATTTGACCATTTTCTTTGTCTTGTTTCAATAATGATTCTTTAAATGTATCCAAAGCAATAGAATCTTTTATAGTAGCCAAATCCAGAACATTATCAATCGTGTGAATCGGAAGCCTGCCAAGCTTATCAGTAGTTTGATAAATAGCTGAAAGCGCATCTTTGCCTTTTTGCTTGTAGTTTTCAGGAAGCTTTTCCAATGAATGTTTCATTACGTTCAAAACACCGGCTTCGGGATAATGAGCTATCAACTGGCCTGTTTTTTCATTTTTTGTAGTAAACAATTTGATAACCATTGCAGGGTCTTTTTCTTTAAGTTCAGCGACCAAAGCTCTTAACTCATCAGAGTCCATTTTTCTCGCCGGAATATTGCCGACAGAATCAGGTTTAAAGTATTTTTCATCTATCTCTTTTGTTTTTATCAAATCTGCCATATTTATTCTTGCCATACCAAATGAAACTTGATAACCCGGCAATTTAGTCGTGTTAGTATTTGCGGCGGCAGTAGATTGGGGTTGTTGCAAAAATTAAAAAGTCAACAAAAAACAGTTTGCGAGGTGGGGGGGGGAGTGAGATTTTACATAACTTAACAAATAAAAAAGACCCTCTGCTATCAACTCGCAAGGGTCTTTTTAAAATTCAGTTAAACAAAAACTAGTTAGCAACTTCTTCAATAAGTCTGACTTTTGTTCTGGCACCTTTGCCTGACAAATCAGCTTTGCCTTCTTGAGCCAACCAGCCGATACCCATAGAAATGAAGTTTTCGTTCAAATCTAATTCTTTTTCCAATTTTGAAATTGTAGCTTCGCTATTTTTTTGATCTGCCAAAAATTCATAAACTTTTCCAGCCGCTTCACCGATGTAATAATTCATCTTTAAATCTCCTTCATAATTCTTTCGTAAACTGACTTTTTATACTATTATATATATTATAAAATTTGAGATTTGTAAACGGAGAAACACAATGAATACATCATTTGAAGGAAATTCTTGGAAATATGGTGACAACGTTGATACTGATGTTATAATACCTGCTCGTTACCTGAATTCAAGCGACGAAAAAGAACTTGCAGAGCACTGCATGGAGGATATCGACTCAGCTTTTTCGAAAAATGTAAAAGAGGGTGACATAATTATTGCAGGCGAAAATTTCGGCTGCGGAAGTTCTCGTGAACACGCTCCGATTGCAATCAAAGCAAGCGGTGTTTCTGTAGTCGTTGCGAAAACATTTGCGAGAATCTTTTTCAGAAACGCAATCAACATCGGTCTCCCGATTTTGGAACATCCGACCCTCGCCGATGAATCAGAAACAGGCGATCGAATCAGCATTGATTTAAACAGCGGAACAGTTAAAAATCTTACAAAAAACAAAGAATATTCCTGCAAGAAATTCCCGCAAGAAATTCAGGATTTAATTAAGCAGGGCGGGTTAATTAATTATACAAAAGTAAAACTGGGAAAATAAAGAAAAAACAGCCGCCTTCGGCTTAATGATTCACTTTTTCGTTCCGACTCACTCCGTTTCACTCGTGTCGCAGTCACTCCAAAGTAAACGCATTAAGCCGATAACATTTACAAACTATGGAGGAAATCATGAATTATAAAATAGCACTTTTGGGTGGAGACGGAATCGGACCAGCCGTGATTGAAGAAGGCGTAAAGGTTTTAAACGCAGTTTCTCAAAAATTCGCGGGAGAAATCGAATTTGAATATGAAAAAGCCTCAATCGGCGGTTGTGCCTATGACGAATGCGGAACTCCGCTTCCTCAAAAAACAATCGATATCGCAAAAGCTTCTGATGCGATTTACCTTGGTGCGGTTGGCGATTGGAAATACGACACTTTGCCTCCTGAAGTCCGCCCAGAGCGTGCACTTTTGGGAATCAGAAAAGAGTTGAACCTTTTCGCTAACCTTCGCCCTGCGATTGTTTATGACGAACTTTTGGGTGCATCGACCTTGAAACCTGAAGTCGTTCAAGGGGTAGATATAATGATGGTTCGTGAATTAACAGGCGACGTTTATTTCGGGCAGCCAAAGGGCATCGAAAGCATAAACGGAGAACGTGCAGGGTTTAACAACATGATTTATTTCGAACACGAAATCGAAAGAATCGCACACGTGGCTTTTAAAGCGGCAATGAAGAGAGACAAAAGGCTTTGTTCGGTAGATAAGGCGAATGTACTGGATTGTTCAAGACTTTGGCGAGAAATTATGACAGACATTTCGAAGCAATATCCCGAAGTAGAACTTTCTCACATGTACGTTGATAATGCAGCGATGCAGCTTATCAGAAACCCGAAACAGTTCGATGTTATCGTCACAGGAAACATCTTCGGCGACATTCTCTCTGACGAAGCATCCATGCTCCCGGGTTCTTTGGGCATGCTCGCAAGCGCAAGCCTTTCCGATAATGGCTGCGGGATGTATGAACCGATTCATGGCTCAGCACCCGACTTAAAAGGAAAAAACACGGTCAACCCTATTGCGACAATCCTTTCCGGCGCTATGATGATGAGATACAGCTTTGGAAAAGACGAAGCAGGCCTGTTAATAGAAAATGCAGTAAAATCAGTATTGAAGAAAGGATATAGAACCCCAGATATAAGTTGCGAGGACACAGAAGGAATACATCTTGTCGGAACAACACAGATGGGAGATTTGATAGCAGGTGAAGTTTTAAATTCATAAAAATTATACTTTCGGGTGTTTAAAATAAATACGAAAAGGGTATTATATAGTTGGCAGGTTAGAATACATCCAGGCACTTTTTTCGGGGTTGCGATAAAAAAAGTTGTTAGGCTTGGTTTAAAAGTTTCTTACCTGCTACTTTTTTGTTTTGCTTCACCAACAGCACGAACCTGAACAAATCAATTCCAATCGTTGATATAAATTCTTTGACCATGCGCCTGACATTGTTGACACTCATAGGTTTCAAGGTAGCATTTAGAACTATAATCTTGTAAAGACGAACCTGAACGACCACGATAATCATTCAAAAGAGTCGGGCAGTTATAAACACCTGATTTTGCGAGAATTCTGCAAGATTGACAATCGAGTGGTGAAGATGACAAAGTTTTTGAGGCTTCGCTGCTTTTTTCAATCAAAGGTTCATCAACGTCTTTTTTGATTTTAGGGACAAACGAAAAATTAATGTCCTCTGTTTCAAATTTGAATTTCTTACCCAAATCCTTGAACCCATCTTTTAAATCTTCAATTTCAGCCTTTTCTGCAGGAATAAATAGTATCGGGTTAAAACCGTATTTATTCAGCGAAGTTATGGCGTGAAGAGCTTTTCTGAAAGAGCCTCTTGATGTAATTTCATCGTTAGTTTTTTCATCGTAATGATTTATTTCAATCTTAAAAACAATTTCGTTTGTACCTTCCTCTTCAACTCTTTTCAGGAATCTTGCTTTTTTGTCATTTATGCAGCTTCCGTCTGAAAAGATTGTTACAGAGCTGTAAGAAAGACAGTGTCTGAGGATATGGTTAAACTCAGGGTGCGCCATAGAATTTTTGCCGGAAATGTAAATATATTTCAGTTTTGACTTATCAACATTTTTTAAAGCGTCTTTAATCTCATCCAGTTGAAGATATTTCTTGTTTTTCTGATTAAAACTTCTGCTTCGATATGCACCGAATGATTTGTTCTGAACTTTTGTATATTCAAGATCTATGAAAAGATGATTTAATTCGTTTAAAGTAAGGCACTGAGCCTGGATAATAGAGTTGTTCATTTTTTACCGTTCCTCCTTGATTTTGAAATCTTTTTTTAGATTTTAGTTCTAATTTTAAAGATAATAAATAGTACATGTGTTTATAAAATATTTAATCTTAATTATCTCGAGTAAGATTATTTTTTTATTTTTAACATTTGAAAAGTCTTTTCTAAGTATAATTAATGATTTCGCTAAAGATTAAACCAAAACTTTTCGATAACAAAGAAACAAACATCAAGGAGGGTTGCAAATGGCAACAATTATCGAAAACTTACACGGCAGAAGAAGCATAAGGGTCTCAACAGACGATGTTATTTCAATCATAAAAGAATATCAGGCAATCGCCTGTGAAGCATTATCTTACGAGGAAATCAGGGAAAAATTAAACAAGAAAGATCTCTACATTCCTGAAGATTTTTGATTTAACAATACTTCTAAATATGTTATAATCATCCTGAGGAAAAAATGGAGGATTATATAATGAAAAAAATCTCAACAATTTTGTTAGCAGCAGCGTTTGTTATAAGCGCAGGAATGTCTTTTGCAGCAGGAAACTCTACTGATTATTATAAAAATTATCAGGACAAAAGAGATGCGGCCATAAAAAAACACGACACAAAAATGAATGAAATCCAAAAGAAACAAGAAGACGCAAAAAAACAACGTGAGGCGCAAAGAGAAGCTTTCTTGAAAAAACAAGAAGAGCAGAAAAAGCAACAACAAGCAAAGCAAGAAGCATTTAAAAAGCAGCAAGAACAGAGAAAAAAGAATATTGATGCAGTAAAAAATGATTTTAAAGGAATAAAAGACTCTTTTAAATAGTCGTATGATTTACTAAGCATAAAATATATGCTAATCTGATTTGAGTACGATAACCAAGAAAAGAGAGAAATTATGAAAAAATTAATTACATTGCTTACATTGATAGCTTTGTCCGCGCCGGCTTTAGCAGCAGACCAATACGCATCTGTTGACGTTGACAAAGTTTTTAGAAGCTATAAAAAAACAACTGCAGTCAATGAAGACTTCCAAAAGCAAGAAGCTGACATACGTGTGTTCATCGTAGATGCCCAAAAAAGTGTCGTAGGTGCCACAAACGAAGCTGACCGCAAAAAGCTTGAAGACAAATACAGCAAAGAACTTAAAGACAAAATGGATAAACTCCAAAAAGGCAAAATTGCGGCGTTAAAAGGTATTGAAACTGACATCAAAAAAGTTATTGATGCAGAAGGAAAAAAAGGCACTTATGCTTTGATTTTGAGCAGCAGCAACACTTTGTACGGTGCAGTTGACATTACAGACAGCATTATTAAAGCATTAAACGGAAACTAGGTTTAATTACCTAACACAAAAAAGAGTCCCAATCGGGACTTTTTTTTATTTCGATAATTCTTCTAAAACGCCATTTAAGGCAATTTTTACGTGAGCATAATTCAAGCCGCCTTGCATATAAGCGGCAAAAGGCGCTCTCATAGGACCATCTGCTGAAAGTTCAATCGTTGAACCTTCGATGAAACTGCCGCCTGCCATAATCAGCTTATCATCGTAACCCGGGACCTCATCAGGAATCGGGGTCAAATAAGATTCAATCGGAGAATAATGCTGCAACGCGCGGCAAAATTTCTCTAAAGGTTCGGGAGAACCGAACTCTATCGTTTGAATCAAGTCGGTACGAGGCTCCGGAGGTTTCGGCGTTGAAATAAAACCGATATCTTCAAAAACCTGAGACGCTAAAATCGAGCCCTTGATGGCCTCAGCAACAATCGAGGGAGCCATAAAGAGCCCTTGAAAAATCAACCTCGATTGATTAAGCATTGCACCACCCTCTGAACCGATTCCGGGAGCAGTGAGTCTATAAGCGGCCTGCTCAACAAATTCTTCCTTACCTGCAATATATCCGCCGGTCTCAACAATTCCACCGCCGGGGTTTTTTATCAAAGAGCCTGCAACAATA
>CAZIVG010000097.1:0-6560 GCA_964542595.1 uncultured Muribaculaceae bacterium
GAGAAAATTCGAAGTATTGTCTAAGTACGAATCACAGCATATTTTTATAAAATATGATGACAAAATTGAAGGTTTGAATAAGTATAGAGGAATGTTGGCAGGAAATGTTCAATATGCAGAAGCTTATAAAATTATATGTGTACAAGACTATTTGAAAGGAAACAAATGAAAGTACCTTTTTACTACTGCAATATAGATAATTTTGGGGATAAATTAAATGAAGATTTGATGAAATATTTTTTAGATACAAAAATAAAGTCATCTTCAATAAAACATTCTTACGCTATGGGCATAGGCTCATTATTGGATAACATATTGCTTGATAAAAATGACAAGCAGTTTGACAGAAAACCTTTAAAAATTCTATCTTCAGGCTTTGGCTTCGAAGAAGGCGGCTTTTTTCATAACAAAGATATAATTATTCCAGAAAAGTTAAAAAAAGATGTTTTTTGTTATGCATTAAGAGGAGAACTTACAAAATCTCGTATCGAAAAACTTACCGGTAAAAAATGTAACGCTGTTTTGGGAGATGCCGGCCTATTGTCTCATCTCTTGATAGATAAAAATTCCATCGAAAAAAAGTATGACTTAGGAATAGTGCCTCATTTTGCAGATTCTCAAAACCCAATTTGGAATGAAATTCAAAACAAAATACCTAATAGCAAAATACTGGACGTTAAAAAAACGCCAAAGGCCTTTCTTAAGGATCTGTGTGAATGTAAAATAATAATATCATCGGCAATGCACCCTCTGATTGCATCAGATGCTTTGAGAATACCTAATATCTGGGTAAGAATATCAGAAGAAACTACATCAAGATACAAGTTTGAAGACTACTATTCTGCATTGAAATTAGAAAAAGAGCCTTTAAACCTAAAAGAACAAGACTTTGATGAAAAAGATTTAATTTCAATTCTCGAAAATTATGACGTTTCAGACCAAATTATCGAAAAAATCCAAAATGAACTACTTGAAGCATTTAACTTATTCAAAAAAGATTACAAAAAAGATAAGATAAAAATTTTCATCGACCATATTTTAAAAAAAATAACGAAATAAGTTAAATCATCCCGCTCAAATACTTCCCTGTGTATGACTCTGGGCATTTTGTCATCTCTTCAGGAGTACCTTCAAAAATCACTTTTCCACCTGCGTTTCCTCCTTCAGGACCCAGATCGATTATGTGATCTGCAATTTTTATCAAATCCATGTTGTGTTCAATTATTAGAATTGTGTTCCCAGAATCTGCGAGCTTGTTGATGATTTTTATCAGCTTGTCTAAATCGTACCAGTGCAAACCAACTGACGGCTCATCGAGCAGATAAAGCGTTTTTCCTGTAGCTTTTTTGTTTAATTCTGAAGCAAGCTTTATCCTTTGAGCCTCACCACCGGAAAGGGTTGTCGCACTCTGACCAAGCTTTATATACCCCAAGCCCACATCATAAAGAGTTTTTAAACGGCTTTTGATTTTGGGAATGTTTTCAAAGAAAACGTAGGCTTCAGCAACAGTCATATTCAAAACGTCTGAAATTGTCGCACCTTTATATTTTACTTCAAGCGTCTCACGATTGTATCGCTGACCTTTGCAGACATCACATTTAACATAGACATCAGAAAGGAAGTTCATCTCGATTTTGATTAAACCATCACCCTTGCAGGCCTCACAACGTCCCCCTTTGACGTTGAAACTGAATCGTCCCGGCTTGTAGCCTCTGACTTTTGCTTCGTTTGTCATCGAGAACAATTCACGAACATAGGTGAACACATCAGTATAAGTGGCAGGGTTTGAACGAGGCGTCCTTCCAATCGGAGATTGGTCAATGTCAATGACTTTATCAATGTTCTCGAAACCCTCAATTTCATCTACACCTTGAGGCTTTGGTTTGTTACGACTCAACTTGTGAATTGCATATTCCTGAATCAAATCCTGCATCAAAGTTGACTTTCCTGAGCCTGATACTCCTGTCAAGGCAACGATTTTCCCTAGAGGAATATCAATATCGATGTTTTTCAAATTGTTCAAATGTGCATTCTTCACCCGCAAAAATTCGCCATTGCCTTCTCTCCTGATGGAAGGAACAGGGATTTTTTTAGAGCCGCTCAAATACTGGCCTGTGATAGACTCTTTGGTGGCCTTAATTTCATCAAGATTGCCTTTGGCAACGATTTTCCCACCGTGAACACCGGCTCTCGGGCCGATATCAACTATGTAATCCGCATTTTTCATCGTATCTTCATCGTGTTCAACAACAATCAAAGTGTTCCCAAGATTTCTCAGTCTTAAAAGAGTTTTTATCAAACGGTCATTATCCCTTTGATGCAAGCCGATTGAGGGCTCATCAAGAACATACAAAACCCCTGACAAACCGCTTCCGATTTGGGTTGCAAGCCTGATACGCTGCGCCTCACCGCCTGACAGAGTCAAAGACAAACGGCTCAGATTCAAATATCCCAAACCCACGTCCAGAAGGAATTTCAACCTTCCTCTTACTTCTTCAAGCACCTGTTTTGCAATTGTCATTTGATAATCTGACAACTCCAAAAAGAGATTTGAGAAAAACTCAAAACTCTCTGAAATCGGCATATTACAGACTTCGAAAATATTCTTTTGGTTAATTTTAACAGCAAGCGCAAACGGCTTCAGCCTCGCACCCTGACAGTCTTTGCAGGGAGTCATTTTCATATATTTTTGAATTTCATCACGCCAATATTCACCGCCGGCTTCATTATATCTTTTTTCGAGAAACGGAATCACACCCCAAAAACGCATTTTCTTCGTGACATAACGATGCGTTCCAAACTTTTGAACAGACATACTCATCATTTCATTGTCGCCGTAGAGAATAATTTCCTGCTCCCTCTGACTTAAATCCTCAAACGGTTTATCCAAGTCAATTCCGTAATGCTTTGAAACGGAAGACAAAATATCTGTGTAATAAGGGGTGGAAGTCTTGCTCCAAGGGTAAATCGCCCCTTGATTCAAGGATTTTTTCTTGTCAGGAACAACAAGATCAGGATCAACAACAAAATCAGCGCCGAGTCCTGAACAAGTCGGGCAAGCACCGTAAGGGCTGTTAAAACTGAAAACACGAGGAGCCAATTCCTCAAAACTCAGTCCGCATTTCGGACATGCCAATTTTTCAGAGAAGATAAGTTCTTTTTCTCCGACAACATCAACCGTCATCAAACCTTCCGCCTTTTTCAGCGCAATTTGTGCGCTATCAGCGATTCTTGATTTTGCACTGTCTTTAACAACAATTCTGTCAACAATTACCTCGATGTCGTGTTTTTTAGTCTTTTGAATTTTTATGTCATCAATGTCAGTTTCATCCAGATTGTATGCCTTTCCATCAATTCTGACACGGATAAAGCCGTCTTGCTTCAATTCGCAAAGCAAAGAAGCAAACTCGCCCTTTTTGCCGCGTACAACAGGCGCCATAATCTGGATTTTTGTCCCCTCACCGAGTTTTTGAATCTTATCAACAATTTCATCAATGGATTGAGGCTTAATCACGTCACCGCACTCAGGACAATGAGGAGTCCCGATTCTTGCAAAAAGTAGCCTTAAATAATCATAAATTTCCGTTACCGTGCCAACGGTCGAACGAGGATTGTTCGAAGTAGATTTCTGGTCAATCGAAATCGCAGGCGAAAGCCCTTCAATGTTCTCAACATCAGGTTTATCCATCTGCCCGAGGAACTGTCTTGCATAAGTCGAAAGACTTTCCACATAACGTCTTTGCCCTTCTGCAAAAATAGTGTCAAAAGCCAGAGAACTTTTTCCGGAGCCGGAAACCCCCGTAAAAACAATCAATTCGTTTTTCGGAAGTTCGAGGTCAACATTTTTTAAATTATGCTGGTTTGCGCCTTTTATTGTGATTTTTTCGTTCATAATTTTATTTTACAACATTAAATTAAGAGAGTCACTTAATCCTTGTTTTTGCTGGCCATAAAGCTCAAAAGGAGCATAATCACCGAAACGAGAATCGCATAAATAAAGAATTTCAAGGAAGTCCCCACAATAAAACTCGCGACTGCACCTGAAATAACAGCCAAAGAGGCCAGAACAAGAACGGTCTTATTTTGAGATAATCCTCTGTGCAAAAGCTTGTGGTGCAAGTGTTCTGCGTCCGGAGTAAAGGGAGAAACACCCTTTGCAATCCTTCTTAAAGACGAAAAAGTAATATCAATAATCGGCACCGCAAGAATGAAAAACGGCACAAACATTGTCAAAGCTGCTGATTTCATAACCCCTGTGATGGACAAAGTCGCAAGCAAAAAGCCCGCAAACAAAGCACCTGAATCACCCATGAAGATTTTCGCTGGATGGAAGTTGTAAGTTAAAAACGCCAACATTGAACCGGCAAGAATGAAAGCAATCAAAGCACTAATCGCATTCGTCGGAGTCATCGCTACAGAAATCAAGCCCAAAGTCACCGCACTGATTGTCACAATCGAACCCGCGAGACCATCCACTCCATCAATAAAGTTCAAGGCATTTGAAATCCCGACAATCCATAAAACTGTGACGATGTATGAAACAATCATCCCGAGGTGAATCGGCTCTCCGAAAGGATTATAGATTGTTTCGACGCTGATTCCAAGCAGAAACACAATCGATGCAATAGCGATTTGAATCATCAACTTAAACTTCGCATTCAATCCGTAAATATCATCAATCAGGCCAAGAAGAAACATCAAAGAACTTCCGAGAAGAATCCCTGAAAGCAGCTTCCCATATGGATAATAACTCAGAACAACAAGCAGCAAAAACGTAATCATAACACTCGCCCAAATGGCGATGCCACCTAATCTTGCGATAGGTTCATGGTGGATTTTTCTTTCATCGGGCTTGTCTATTAAGTTGTTCTTTTTGGCAAAATAAATGACGAAAGGCATTATAAAAAAGCCCAAAAGATACGACATTATTGCGCCAATGATATGTGCATCAGATAATTTTAAAGATAACATCTTTCACCTCTTACATTTCAGGATACAACGGATATTTTTTGCAAAGCTTCAAAGAACGCTCCTTAAGATTCGCAAGTGCAATTTCATTGTCAGAAGCGCTAACAGCACCTGAAATGATTTTTGCCACTTCAACCATGTCTTCTTCTTTGAATCCTCTTGTTGTCATCGCTGCGGAGCCGAGTCTTACACCGCTGGTTACAAAAGGACTTTGCGGGTCATTTGGAACAGTGTTTTTATTTGCAGTAATTCCGACTCTTTCAAGAACGTTTGCAATATCCTTACCGGTTTTGTTGAATTTTCTCAAGTCTAAAGTCATAAGGTGGTTTTCAGTACAGCCACCGACAATATCCATACCTTCGTCAATCAATCCGTTGGCCAATGCCTGAGCATTTTTCACAACTTGTACGGCATATTCTTTGAAAGAAGGTTCAAGAGCCTCTTTCAGTGCAATCGCTTTTCCCGCGATGATATGTTCGAGCGGCCCGCCTTGCATTCCCGGGAAAACAGCCTTGTCGATACCCGCCGCATGCTCAGCATCGCACATAATGATTCCGCCTCTCGGACCTCTCAATGTTTTGTGAGTTGTGGTTGTAATGAATTGCGCATAGCCTGCAGGAGAAGGATGAACGCCACCTGCAACAAGTGCGGCAATATGAGCAATATCTGCCATCAAATATGCACCAACTGAATCGGCAATCTCTCTGAAACGTTTAAAATCAATGACTTTAGCATAATTGCTTGCACCGGCGATGATTAATTTCGGTTTGTGTTCTTTTGCAAGTTTTTCTACTTCGTCATAATTTATACAGCCGTTGTCGTCAATTCCATAGCTGATTATGTTGTAATTTATGCCTGAAAAATTGACAGGTGAGCCGTGGCTCAAGTGGCCGCCGTTAGACAAATCCATGCCCAAAACCGTATCACCGATGTTCAATGCATACATAAACACAGCCATGTTCGCCTGTGCACCGCTATGAGGTTGGACGTTGGCATGTTCAACCCCGAAGAGTTTTTTGCAACGTTCAACAGCCAATTCTTCGATGAAATCTACATTTTCACAGCCGTTATAAAATCTTTTGTAAGGTTTTCCCTCTGCATATTTATTGGTCAAAACAGACCCGCAAGCAGCCATTACCGCAGGAGACGTAAAGTTTTCACTTGCGATAAGTTCAATTGTATTTTGCTGTCTTTCAAGTTCCTTCGCAATCGCTTCAGCAACTTGAGGATCTTCTTTTCTGATTATATCTAATTCCATATTAATATCTCCTGCTCCCTTAATCTAATTCTATTCTGAGACTTATCAAAATCTAAACTTCATTAATATTTTACAACGGTGAATCACAGATGTGAAATATGTAAATTATTTGTTTTGAATAAATGGAGAGTGATAAAATAAAAATGGGGGAATGAGATGCTAATTCAAGGATCTGCAAAGTCAGACAGAACAAAAAAACTCGTTGAAATATACACAAACCTTTTGGACAACGGCGTTGAAGCTGCAAAAGTTCTTGTGCTTTTGCAAAACTCTTTCAAAAAATCCTTTTTTATTGAAGCAGTAAAAAACAGCCTAAAAATCAACCATTTTGAAG
>CAZIVG010000098.1:0-6518 GCA_964542595.1 uncultured Muribaculaceae bacterium
AAAGCGCCAACTGCAAGCACCACAGCAACACTTGCAATGGGTGACGCGGTTGCGATTTGTCTTTTGAAAAAAAGAGGGTTTTCAGAAGAAGATTTTCTCATGTTCCATCCTTCAGGCGCTCTTGGCAGAGGCGTTTTGTATTACGTTTCAGATTTAATGATAAGCGGCTCGAATGTGCCTATTGTTAATGAAAACAACAATTTTCACGATACAATTCAACTTATTTCCGCAAAAAAACTGGGCTGCGCAATTGTCATCAATGATAACGGTGCAATGACAGGCATTTTGACAGACGGAGATATAAGAAGAACCTTATTGAAACATGAAAACACCGCAAACTTGACAGCAAAAGACGTTATGACCCAAAACCCGAAAGTTATCTTACACAACGATTTTGCGGCAAAAGCTTTGCACATTATGGAAAAATACTCCATCACTTCGCTCGCTGTTTGTGACGAAAAACGTGAGCCTGTCGGGCTTATCCACATACACGAATTATTGAAAGCAGGAATTGCGTAATGAATCACGAAAATAATCTGGACCTAAAATACAAAGCCTCAAAAGTCAAAGCCGTAGTCTTTGATGTTGACGGAGTAATGACGGACGCGTCGTTGACATTTGATGAAAACGGAGCAGAATACAAAACATTCAACGCCAAAGACGGGCAAGGAGTGATAATGCTGAATCGTACAGGTTTTGTTACGGCCATTATAACCGCCCGAGACAACGGCACGGTCAGACACAGGTTCAAAAACCTCGGGATGACAAAACTTTATGAAGGATGCAAAAACAAAATCGCAGCCCTCAGAGAATTGATGGAAGAATTCAACCTAACTCCCGACGAAATCGCATATATGGGAGACGACTTGCCGGATATTTGCGTTTTAAAAGAAGTAGGGCTTCCCTGCGCACCCGCAGATGCAGTGGAAGAAGTTTTGTGTTACGCAAAATTCATTTCCTCCAAAAATGGCGGCAGAGGAGCAGTAAGAGAGCTTTGCAATTTCATTTTAAAAGCCGCGGGCAAATACGAGGAAATTGTAAAATCCATAACCTGCAGAGTCTAAAATGAAACATTCCGAATCGAAAAACAATATAAAAAAGCTGGCTGTTTTTATTTCCGATAAAAATCCGCTCACCAAAACACTTTGCGGGTATTTTGAAGACAAAAACGTAGAAGTAACCGTTATTAATGAAATAAAAGACAACGACTTTTTTGAAGATAACGAATTCGATCTTATGCTTTTTGCCGATATCAAAATAAAAACCAATCCAAAAATGATTGCAAATAAAAACGTTTTGAACATTCATCATTCACTTTTACCTGCGTTTTGTGAAGACACTCCACAAGAAAAGGCCTTCCTCTCTGGTGTAAAAGTTTCGGGCGTGACGATTCATTTTGTTGGAAAAAGTTTTTATGACGGAAAAATCATAGCACAGTACCCGATTTTTATTGACTCAACTACATCTTTAGAAGAGTTTGAAGAAGAAATTAAAAACGTAGAAAACAAACTCGTACCCTTTGTAGTAGAATCCGTGTTGGAGGATAGAATTTTCAATTTTGGCATGCTTTTAAAACCCCAAAACCAAGACGGATGCGGCGGTTGCGGCGGAAGTTGCAGGAAAAACTAGTTTCCGAACACGAACAATAATTGTCAATCTTACACTTTTAAATACATCTATTTTTTTATTTTTTGATATAAAAAAATAGGGCTGTTTAATTAAAAAGCCCTAGCTGTCTGGAATTAAGAATAGTTGGAAGTATGAAAAAGATTTAATTATATATAACTTTATTTCAAAACAAATAACAATTAGCCGGTCGGGTTATTTCTAAATAACGCTTCTGATTTTCATGAATCCTATAAAAATTTGCCTAAATGTATCGATTAAGCGTACTTTTTGCACTTTTTCCAAACCCCTTTGCCAGAAAGGCTTTTCGGGATATATTAAGATTTGCTTAAGAGGGGTTGACAAAGAATACTTTATGATACATAATAAAAATGTACTAAATAGTGTAGACAAAACACTTAATTAAAACATCAGTTACAAAAAAAGGACAAGAAAAATGAAAGTGAATAGCATAAATACATTTAACTATTCAAACACAAATAAAGTTAATAATAACAGACAATACGCTTCAAGACCCGTTTTCAAACAAAATATGAACGTTGCTCACCAAGCTATTGTTGACCAGTTCATTGAATCAGCTAAAGATGAAAAAAGCCAAAACGGATTATCTCTCTTAAAAAGAATCTTCACTTCTCCTGAAAACAAAAGAAAAGCTGAAGAATTAAAAGAGGCAATCAGCAACTTTAAGTATGATTCAACAGACAACATATTATACAAAATATAATATGTTAAAGCCAAAACATTATAACTTTTCCCCCGTTACACATTGATAATTTGAATAGATGCAGTAGACTCAGGACGACACAGCCTGAGTTTTTTTTATTTTAAGTTCCTGATTTTCTCAATCATCGGCAAAAGCGCTCTGGCTCTGTGACTCATAGTGTTTTTTTCTTCCAAAGTCATCTCTGCCATAGTTTTATTCAATTCAGGAATAAAGAACAAAGGATCATATCCAAAACCACCCGCCCCTGAAGGTTTTTCAGAAATAAAGCCTTCAATTTTACCGGTTTGAGAATGAATCTTCTGCCCGCCAGGAGCTGTCAGCACCATTGTACAAATAAAATGCGCGCCTCTTTTTTCTTTCGGCACATCTTTCATTTCACTCAAAAGCTTTTCAATCTTAGATTTCTGGTCAGGAGCATATCTTGCGGAATAAAGCCCGGGCCGACCGTCCAAAGCATCAACACAAAGCCCTGTGTCATCTGCCAACGCAGGAATACCCATTATCTTCGCGGCCTCAAAAGCTTTTATATAAGAATTTTCCTCAAAAGTTTCCCCATCTTCTTCAGGGTCAAAACCCTCTCCAACAAGAACAAACTCCACTCCGTCCATGCCGGCATGTTCAATTATGTCATTGATTTCCTCAAGCTTATGCGGGTTTGATGTTGCGAGTGCTATTTTTATCATGTTATTTTCCAAATCTTCTGTTTCTGCTTTCAAATTCGAGGATGGCCTTATTCAATTCTTCCTTGTTAAAATCAGGCCAAAAAGCTTCTGTTACATACAATTCCGAATATGCAAGCTGCCACAAAAGGTAGTTGCTGATTCGTTTTTCACCGCCAGTTCTGATTAACAAATCAGGGTCTGGGAGGCCTTTTGTGTAAAGTCTTTCAGAAATCATTTCTTCTGTGACGTCATCAGGGCTCGTGCCGTCTTTTACAATTGATTTTACAGCGTTTACTATCTCGTCACGAGACCCGTAATTAAAAGCAATATTTAGATTAACCCCTGTGTTTTCAGATGTTTTCTCTTGTGCATTTTTGACGATTTTGATTAAATTATCGCTCAGTTTTTCAATATCGCCAAGAAACCTGATTTTTACGTTTTCAGAATGCATTTCATCGAGTTCGTTAAGAAGCGTTTTCGCCAAAAGTCCCATTAAAAACTCAACCTCTTCTTTTTTTCGATTCCAATTTTCGGTTGAAAAAGCATAAACTGTGAGATGCTTGATTCCATAATCATCGAAAAGTCTCATTGTCGAACGTAACGCGTCAACGCCTTTTTGGTGGCCAACTGCAGACGGCAGAAACTTTTCCTTCGCCCAACGGCGATTCCCGTCCATGATGATTGCGATGTGCTTGAGGTTTGTTTTTTCAACTATATTTTTTATATCTTTTTCCATAACTTCCACGAAATGACCTTTATCAAAGTATTCTTGAATAATTATATTACAAATGTTTTATTAAGTATTGTTACAAATGTCACAATTCATGTTAAGTTTGCGTTCAATCTGTCGATAGAAATCATGTAGTCGTCACGATAATTAGCCTTTTCAAAAGGCAAGTTATATGTATTTAGTTAAGAAGAAAGTCAAGGAAGAACATGATTCTCGAATACTCTGTAAATGAAGCACAGGTTCAGCCGGCATGGCTAAAAACCCTCTACGACCTCGTAGAAGAGTTAAACTGCCGATGCCAGACCTACATTGACGAATCATACAATCGTTCTCACAAACAGTTCACCAGAACCAGAACAATCGAAGTGTACGGCTCTGAAACAATGCTTTCATGGTTCAAACTAAGAATGGAAAGATACTCTCATTTCATCAACGCATTCAATGACAAAGCAGAAATCAATGCGCACTTGAAAGACGAAGGACGAATTGCAGAATAAAGTCAAACTCGCAATCCGACCCTTTGCGTCACTCCCCTTTGAGTTTTCTGTTCATCAGCTTATCCAAAAGTTCTTTGGGTGTGATGTCTGTGTAAACGGCTTCGTAGATTGCCTCAGAAATAGGGACTTCAATGCCCAATTTTTTGGCAAGTTCGCAAACTGCCTTTGAGGTCTTAACCCCTTCGGCGACGGAACCCAACTCAGAAAGAATATCGTTTATTTTCTTGCCTTTACCAAGCATTGAACCAACAGTGAAGTTTCGAGACATAGGGCTTGAGCAGGTTGCAATCAAATCGCCCATGCCTGAAAGCCCGTAAAGTGTGGAAGACTGAGCGCCAAGGGCAACAGAAACTCTTGTGATTTCTGCCATACCTCTGGTCAAAAGTGCACCTCGGCAGTTGTCTCCGAGTTTCATTGCGTCAGCAAAGCCAGACGCAATCGCGATTACGTTTTTCAAACTTCCGCCAAGTTCAAGGCCGACTACGTCGTCATTTGTATAGAGTCTGAATTTTGAAGGAACAGTCAATTTTTCTTGAAGGAACTTAGCAATTTCGGGTTTGTTTTCACAAGCAACTGAAGCAGCTGTAGGGCACCCCATAAGAACTTCTTTCGCAAGCGTTGGGCCTGAAAGGATTGCGAGATTTGCGTCAGGCAATTCTTCTTTCATAACCTCACTCATTCTCATCAAAGAAGGCAACTCAAGACCCTTCGAAGTATTAACCAAAACCTGGTTGTCTTTCAACCCTATTTCAGAAAGCTTTTTGCAAACATCACGGATGCCTGACGTTGCAACAACAAGAAGGATAATATCCGCGTCTCGCACTGCTTTTTCAAGATCAGAAGTGACTTCAACCTTATCTTTAAGTTGAATTTCCAGAGGTTTTGTGACTCGTTTCTCGTTTTTCAACTCTTGTGAAATATCACAATCACGACCCCAAACACAAACTTCATCAAAATTATCTGTTAAAAGCCAAGCAAGCGTTAGCCCCCAGCATCCTGCACCCAAAACCGTAAGTTTCATAATTCTTCCTTTCGTAACAACGTACTTTTATTATAGTTTATTAAGAATTTTTTGTAAAAGAATTAATAAACCGTTTTCCATGCTACAATTTTGTAAGTATGAAAATGGTTTAAAAGGCCTAACAGGCAAAAGGAGACATTAATGACGACTATAAACGAAATCAAGTGCGACGTAAAAGATATGGCACTTGCAGAGCAAGGCAAAAAGAATATCGAATGGGCGATGAAAGACATGCCTGTACTCGAAAGAATCAAAGCAAGATTCAAAAAAGAGCAGCCGTTTAAAGGCTTGAGACTTACAGCTTGCGTGCACGTTACAAAAGAAACAGCAGCGCTTTGCGTAGCAATGAAAGAAGGCGGGGCAGATGCAGTTCTTGCAGCTTCTAACCCGCTTTCAACACAAGATGATGTTGCAGCAGCACTCGTAAAATATTGGGGAATCCCTGTTTTCGGCTATGCAGGTGAATCTTCTGAAACTTATGCAAAACACGTTGAAGAAGTTCTTAATCACAATCCAAACATAGTAATCGATGACGGTGCAGATTTGGTTGCAACAATCCACTCGAAAAGACAAGATTTGATTCCAAACCTAATCGGTTCGACAGAAGAAACAACAACAGGCATCATCAGGCTCCAAGCGATGGAAGCTGAAGGAAGCCTCAGATTCCCTACTGTAGGTGTAAACAACAGCTTGACCAAACACTTGTATGACAACAGATATGGCACAGGCCAAAGCGCAATCGATGGCATTATCAGAGCAACAAACATACTTTTAGCAGGCAAAACATTTGTTGTATGCGGATACGGCTGGTGCGGCAAAGGTGCAGCGATGAGAGCGCAAGGATTGGGCGCAAACGTGATTGTAACAGAAGTTGACCCGCTAAAAGCCCTCGAAGCTGCGATGGAAGGTTACAGAGTAATGCCTATCGCTGAAGCGGCTAAAGTCGGAGACATTTTCCTTTGTATTACAGGCGACAAACACGTTGTTGATGTTCACCACATGATGGACATGAAAGACGGCGCTTTCGTTTGCAACGCAGGTCACTTTGATGTTGAAGTAAACGTGGGCGGCTTGAGAAAAGAAACAACAGAAATCAAACAAATCAGACCTTCTTTAGAAGAATACAAACTCAAAAACGGAAAATCAATCTACGTTCTTGCTGAAGGCAGATTGGTTAACCTCATAGCAGCAGAAGGTCATCCGGCATCTGTAATGGACATGAGTTTTGCTAATCAGGCTTTGGGTATCGAATATATTG
>CAZIVG010000099.1:0-6476 GCA_964542595.1 uncultured Muribaculaceae bacterium
GACATTGTTCCTTACGAAGGACAAAGACGAAAACTCATTGTTCAACGACCTTTGCGCAGGTCCTCACCTCCCAAACACTTCTTTCATTAAGGCATTCAAACTTATGAAAGTTGCAGGCGCTTACTGGAGAGGTGACGCAAAAAACAAGATGTTGCAGCGTACTTATGCAACAGCATTTTGGACAAAAGACGACCTAAAAGCATATTTGACGATGCTTGAAGAAGCAGAAAAACGTGACCACAGAAAACTCGGCTCTAAACTTGATTTGTTTTCAACACGTGAAGAACTCGGCGGAGGGCTTGTTTTGTGGCATCCAAACCTTGCAACTGTGAGAGAAGAGATTGAAAATTACTGGAGAAGCGAACACAGAAAAAGAGGCTATGTAATCGTAAACACTCCTCACATCGCAAAATCCAAACTCTGGGAAATTTCAGGTCACGCTGACCACTACAAAGAAAATATGTTCTTTATCCAAAAAGACGAAGATTCTGACGACCAGTTCGTTTTGAAACCTATGAACTGTCCGTTTCACATATTAATTTACCAATCAAACAGACATTCTTACCGCTCATTGCCTTTGAGAATGGCCGAATTGGGAACTGTTTACAGAAAAGAAAAATCAGGCGCTCTCGCAGGTTTGACACGTGTTCAAGGCTTTACCCAAGACGACGCACACGTATTCTGCACCCCTGAACAACTTGTTGACGAAATCAACGAAATCATTGATTTTGTTGCAGACACGATGGCTATCTTCAAGATGGATTTCGATGTTGAACTCTCAACCCGTCCTGAAAGCTTCGTCGGTGAAATCGAAAACTGGGACAAAGCCGAAGCAGGTCTGAAAGAAGCTATGGACAGACGCGGGATGAATTATGAAATCAACGAAGGTGACGGTGCATTTTACGGCCCTAAAATCGACTTTAAAGTCAAAGATGCCATCGGAAGAACATGGCAGTGTGCGACAATCCAGCTTGACTTCAATCTTCCGGAACGATTCGACCTGAAATATCAAGACAAAGACGGCGCAATGAAAACACCTGTTATGCTTCACCGTGTAGTTTTCGGATCTATGGAAAGATTCCACGGAATCCTTGTCGAACACTATGCAGGCGCATTTCCGGCATGGCTCGCTCCAACGCAGGTTGCAGTTGTTCCGATTTCAAATGAAAAACATTCCGATTATGCAGCAACTGTTTACAAAAAACTCCGTAGTGCAGGGGTTAGAGCAATGCTCGATGACCGTTCGGAATCAATGAATTATAAAATAAGAGAAGCACTTCAAGACAAAAAAATTCCTTATGTTGTCGTTATCGGTGACAAAGAAATCGAAGAAGATTCGCTTGCAATAAGAAAAAGAGGCAAAGGTCCGATTGGATCTTTGAAAGTAAGTGAATTCATCGAAAGCATCTTGGAAGAAATAAAAGACAGAGCGTAAAATGACAAAATTGCTGAAAGAATTCAAAAAACCGATTTCAGGTGAATCCGTGTTCATCGGACCGGACTCGGACAAAGACATTATCATAATGGCACTGGAGTCAAGCTGTGATGAAACAGCCTGCGCGATTGTAAAAAACGGTCGTGAAGTTCTGGCGAATGTTGTAGCTTCACAAATTAAAACTCATCGTGAATTCGGTGGAGTAGTGCCGGAAGTTGCAGCCAGAGAACATCTCGAAGCGGTAAACCTTATCATTGACCAAGCATTTGAACAGTCAGGCTTGACACCCGATGACATAACAGCAATTGCTGCAACTGTGGGACCGGGATTGGTTGGCTCACTTCTTGTCGGATTGAATGCAGCAAAAGCACTCGCAGTGACCTATGACAAGCCGTTTATCGGAGTAAATCACTTGAACGCTCATGTTTGTGCAAATTACATCGACACAGACCTAAAACCTCCAATGATTGCGCTTTTGGTAAGCGGAGGTCACACACAAATCATAAAAGTTGAGGACTACCTTAATCAAGAAATTATCGGCGAAACCATTGATGATGCAACCGGCGAAGCCTATGACAAAGTCGCAAGACTTCTTGGACTGCCTTATCCCGGTGGACTTAACCTCGACAGAATGGCTCCAAACGGAAACCCGAAAGCCTACCAGCTTCCGCAGGCTAAAGTCCAAGGCGAGTTTGATTTCAGTTTCTCCGGATTAAAAACAGCTGTTTTGAATCTTACGAGAAAACTCGAAAAAGAACTCGGCCAAATCCCCAAAGAAGATGTCGCGGCAAGCTTTCAGGAAGTCATAACAGCAACACTGTTCAAAAAAACAGTCAAAGCTGCTGAACACTTTGGCATCAAGCAAATCGTTCTTGGTGGCGGAGTTGCCGCCAATTCGGAGATAAGAAAGAAATTCTTTGCGCTTGAGGAAAAAGGATATAAGATTTTCGCACCTGCAATGAAATATTGCACAGACAACGCTTCAATGATTGCAAGTTCGGCTTATTTTCTTGCAAACACGATGGATTCACTGGAAATCGAAGTCTTTTCAAGATGTTAAAAAAAACACTGACACTGGGGTTGTTACTAACAGTTCTGCTTCCGGCAGACGCCAGAAGCAACAGTGAAATAGCGCGTCAGCTTTATTCTGCAGCCAATCAGGTTCAAAAGGTCAGCCCTTCACGTGCAACAAAAATGCGTGAAGACACCGCCTCATTTTTAATCGACTTAAATATGCTGAAATTTAACGAAAATTCTGCCAGTTGGAAACAGCTCTCAGAAGGTTATTTTTATGATAAAAAAAGTCTTCAAAGTCTTTATTCAAGACACTTAGGGGTTTACAAATCTGCCGACGGAAAAACAATGGGAGTTTTCGACATAAATTGTGAAGACTTTAACGACCCGCAAGAAAGAATGTATGGATTCGTAAAAACAACCGATGTATATTTTAATCCTTCATACAAAACAAAAAACGGACATTCAAAAGGCTTTATTCAAACATTCTGCAAATAAGCAATCTAATGTGTTGCCAACGTAGTTTAAAAGTGCTATATTTGAATGGCTATAGCTAGTAATTTTTATAGGATTTGGTATGGGTTTCAACAACAAAAATTTATCGGCCAAAGACAGAATCGTTTTGGCTCTGGATACAGATTCACTGGAAGAAGTGGAACGTCTGGTAACGCTTCTAAAAGACTATGTCGGCTGTTTTAAAGTCGGACCGCAGCTTTTCACGTCTTGTGGTTATGAAGCGATTGATTTAATAAAAAGACACAACGCTCCAATTTATTTTGACGGAAAATTTCATGATATCCCATCAACAGTAGCAAAAGCAGGCTCAAATCTTGTAAAAAGAGGAGTAACCTCTTTCAGCGCTCACCTTGCAGGCGGCTCAAAAATGCTTACAAACACGGTGAAAGTAGCCAGAGAAACAGCAAAGAAATTCGATATGCCAACTCCGACAATCCTCGGCGTGACATTGCTTTCCAGCTTTGGACAGCGCACTCTTACAGAAGAATTGAACGTGAGAATGAACATCGATGAGTACGTTTCTCACCTAACCTCACTTGCTAAAGAATCGAAAATCGACGGCGTAATTGCAAGTGCATCCGAAGCAAGAAAAATCAGAAAAGAATTTTCTGACGAATTTATTATACTCTGTCCTGCAATACGACCAACATGGTCAGTCGTAAATGACCAAATCAGAGTGGTCACTCCGGCAGATGCAATCCGTGCCGGTGTTGATTATATGGTGGTTGGAAGACCTATCACATCAGCAGATGACCCAATCACGGCAGCGAATCTTATCATAGACGAAATAGAAGAAGCAGCAAAGTTTATACAAATTTAATAACAGGAGGTATCAATGATTATCGGCGTCCCTAAGGAAGTAAAAAACGGAGAAACCAGAGTTTCGCTAATTCCGTCCTCCGTAAAAACGTTGGTTGAAAACGACAACGTCGTTTATGTCGAGAAAGATGCCGGTGAAAAAATCGGATTTTCTGACAGCCAATACGAAGAAGCCGGTGCAAAAATTCTTGATACAGCTGCTGAAATTTATTCGAAATCTGAAATAATCGTCAAAGTAAAAGAGATTCAAAAAGAAGAATATTCACTTTTAAAAAACGGTCAGACTATATTCACTTATTTTCACCTCGCTGTGGAGCCTGATTTAATTGACGTTTTGTTGAAGAAAAAGATTACTGCGATCGCTTACGAAACAATTCAGATGCCTGACGGGAAACTGCCTTTGCTGGTTCCTATGAGCGAAATTGCAGGAAAAATGTCAATCCAAGTCGGAGCAAGACTTCTTGAAAACAGATATGGAGGGGTAGGAAAACTTCTCGGCGGCGTGCCCGGAGTTCATCCGGCAGAAGTTTTGATTGTCGGAGCAGGTGTAGTCGGAATTAATGCAGCAAAAATTGCTGTCGGAATGGGTGCAAGCGTGGTTATGCTAGACGTTTGTCCTGAAAAACTAAGCACGGTTGACCAGATATTCAACGGAAGAGTTTGCACAGCGATTTCAAACAAATATAATCTTGAAAAATTCATCGAAAAAGCCGACCTCGTAATCGGTGCAGTGCTTATTCCTGCGAGAAAAGCACCGAGCATCATCACTGAAGAAATGATTAAAAAAATGAAAAAAGGCTCAGCAATTGTGGATGTTTCAATCGATCAGGGCGGTATTGTTGAAACAATCGCTGAAGCTACATCGATTGACGAACCTGTGTTTGAAAAACACGGAGTAATTCATTATGCAGTTCCAAATATTCCGAGCATGGTCGGACGCACAGCAACTATTTCACTAAACAACTACACAATGCCATACGTCTTGAAGCTTGCTTCGAAAGGATTTATTGCCGCTGTGAAATCCACACCTGAACTTTACAAAGGCATAAATACTTATCAGGGTAAACTCACAAACCCTGATGTGGCAAAGTCATCCGGATATCCTTACTCTGAATTGTCAATGTTGATTGGGTTTTAAGCTTAGTCTTTAGAAAGACCTACCAAAGTTTGTTTCACTCTGTCAACACAAGCTTGAGAGCTGTGCTGCCATTCGCGGTATGAAATTCTTTCGACTTTATAACCTGCACGTTCAAGAATCGTTTGTTTTTTGATGTCTTTGATGTTTTGCTTGGATTTGTCCTCAACACCATCAACTTCAACGATAATCTGAGTACCAAGTTCGTCTTTGATAAGCAAATCAGGAACCACGCCTGCAGTCTCAAAACCGGCCTTAACCTCAAAACCTTCCATAATAAAAGCTTCTGCAATTGTTTGTTCAAAAGTGTTTTTGAATTTATTCTTTTGGAATTCGTCATCCTTTGCGCTATCCAAGTAACGTTGCGTGTATTCGATGTAATCCTTTAAAAGTCCTGAAGGCAAGCCTTTTGGGTCTCTTGAAATAAAAGTTATAAGTTTTTTCCTTGCACGCGTGATTGCAACGTTGAACAAATTCGGCTTTTGAAGGAACGTCAAACTTTGCACAAAACTGTTATCCGCAACAGCCAAGGACAGAATCATCACATCCCTTTCATCCCCTTGAAAAGTATGCGCAGTACCGACTTCAATCTGGTGCTTTCTAATTGTCGTTTCTGTCAAAACTTGACTCAACGCCTTTTGAAGCAAGTCAACCTGTCCTCTGAACGGAGAAATTATCCCAATTGAAACAGGATTTTCGTCATTCTCTGAATCGGCAAGGATAAGTTCATGGACTCTTTTTAAAACAGCCTCAACTTCAGGCATGTTTCTTGTTGCGTCCGAATCAACCTTTCCGTCAAGGACCCTGTGCAGTTCCAAAACATCGTCTGTGGCTGAATCTTTCGTCATAATTCTGATTCTGTTGCCATAGAATTCCTGATTACTGAATTGAATTATTGGGTAATAGCTTCTGAAATGCTCATCAAGCAAAACAGGGTTTGTCGAATAATAGTTGGCTAAGTCGAACATTGAGTTTGTTCTGAAACGCCACATAAGCTGATACTTGTCAGGAATGTTGTATTGGCTCAAAAATGACTGTTCTTTTGCTTTTTCAAGGAAAGACAAATGCGGAAGCTGTTTGTCATCGCCGACGATTACGGCTTTTTTTGCCCTAAAAAGGATTGGGAAACAACTTGCAATATCACACTGCGAAGCCTCGTCAATAATAGCAACATCAAACAAACCTGACTTCATTGGCAAAGAGCCAGAGACAGCGTAGGTTGTCACGCACCAGCAAGGAAACGCCTCAAGAAGCGGTCTGAAATCTTCATCTTCAAGAAGTCTGTTTTGAAGATTCTTTTTGCGTTCAACAATGGCTTTTGTGTGAACAATCAGCCTTTGACGTTTCACCTGATCTCTCAAAAGTCCTTTCAGAGATTCACGGCGTTTGTTTTTCAAAATATCGACAGCAAGAGTTTTTTGCTTACGTTTCAGTTGTTTAATTTGCCCCAAAAGCTGATGAATATTGCCGATTTTATGGATTCTTGTTTCAACAATCCTAGCCTCACACTCAAGTTCTGACGCTTGAATCACAAAATACAATCTCAAAATCTACACA
>CAZIVG010000100.1:0-6431 GCA_964542595.1 uncultured Muribaculaceae bacterium
GGTTTACGTTCGTTTGTTACCAGCACAGACATACGACTTTTTAACCTGCTTGTGTCGATGGTCCCCTGTGCAAGAATTTGCGAATTTGGCTTACTTAAGTAGTCGTCAATTTTTCCTGAAAGAGTGATTTTCGCGTTTCCAAGGTTTATTTTCGATGGATTGATTATGAAGTTTTTATTGTCAAAGTCTGCAGATATTTTTTCCGAAGTGACGGTTTCTGATTGATTCGGGATGTTTTTTGAATGCCCTGAAAAACCTGTTATAAGGAGTTTTCCTGAGTATTCTTCTTTGTTCGTCTTTGCGTTTATAAGAATTTCTTTAATCGTAATTCTTATTTTTTCTACATTTTTAGCAGGTAAAAAATCTGAAGCAAAATTAGTTATTTGGGCAAAAATCTCGGGCTGTGCTTTTTCCAATTTTCCTTTAACTGCGGTTTTAAATGACAATTTTCCGGATTTTATCACAAGATTTTTTTGTGGTTTCAAAGCAGGAAACGCGTTCATGATGTGGTTCAAATCGAGATTTTGTGCACTGATTAAAAGATCTGCATCGGCGTTTTTGTCGATTGTGCCGATTATATTAAGAGGCTGGTTGTTGACCAAAATGTTTGATTTTTTAATGCTGAGCGAGTCGTTTGAAAAGTCAACGATAGCATTAATCTTGCTGATTTTAAGCGGAATGCTTTTGTGATTAATATTTGCGTTTGAGATTTTGAGTTGTCCATTCGATTTTAGAGTTTTCAAATCTGTTTTTACATCAAAATCCGCAGAAATCTGTCCGTCAACATCGAATTGAGCGAGGTTGTTCTTTATTTTTAATAACTCAAAAACGGAAATGGAAAGCTGCTGAAGATTTTTTAAGTTCGCTTTCGGACAAACGCAATTCATATCGATTTTGTATGGCTTAGTTGTTTTAATTTGGGCTTTTATATTTGTGCTTTCGTTTTCATCAGTGTAAAATTTCGAAATGAGAGATGCATTTTCCTTGTCCAGAGTTATGTCAAAATAACTTGGCGGGAGTTTCTTTCCTCCAATCAGTGCCGAAAAGTTGTCAATTTTTAGTTTTCCTGTGAAAGCTTCAAGCTTCTCATTTTTTTCTGTTATTTTTAAGTCTGCTTTTACGTCAGCATAAAACTTGTATTTGTATAAATTGTCTGCTGAAATGTCGAAAAGCTTTTTATTCAGGTCTTTGAGCAGAACCTTTGGAACTGTCAATTTCAGGTCGTATGCGGCATACTTTTCATCAAAACAATAAAATCCACCTTTCGTCATAAACACAAAATCAGAGGATTTCAGGTTTTGTTTTAGGGTGACGTTGTCCCCGCTGAGTTTGAATTTTTGACCGGACTCTTCGTCTTTAATTTTAAAAACATATTTTTTTACAGAAATTTCAGGCAAGTTTTTCGAAAAGCTGAACTTAGAGTCCATTTTTAATTGGGGAATCTTTTCATCAAGATAGGTTTGGAATGTAGTTTTTCCGTTTTTTAAAAGTTTGGTGGAGAATTGTATTTCATCGACTTTCAACTTATTGAATTTTATTTCTTTATTTAAAAGGAATAAAGTCGAAATCGTTATATCAGGTTTTTTAAGGTCAAGAATTTGTTTTTCGTCAGGGTAAAAAAGTTGAATGTTATCGGCTTTTGCATTGACTTCCAAAAGCGGAGAGACAGAGAGTTTATAGTTGTGGATTTTAAGAATTAGTCCCGTTTCTTTTTTTACATTTTCCGTGACAATTTGGGAATAGTCATTTTTGTTTAAAAAACGCGGCAAAGCCAAGTATAGGAAAAGATACGCTCCCACAATTAAGATAAATAGTGTTATTAACGTTTTGTTCAGGATATTCATAAACCCTCGTCCATGCTGTACATAAATTATATTATATATTTTTATTAGTGTCATTATTGTGATATAGTGTTATAAACTATATTTTGGGGAACGCGATGAATCATTATTCTAATAAATTCGACAAGTCCATTGAAACGAAATTGAAATCTTTTTTCGAAAATGACGGTGCTGCGATTACTCCGCAGTTGAATGCTTATTGGAGAGCCAGAACAGCGAAATATTCGGCTATTTTCTATAACACCGGAAAGTTTTTGATTCAAGGTTCTGACGTAAAAGACATTGCGCAAAAAGTTGAAGAATTCTTGGATTTGGAAAAGACCGAATTTGTGGACAATCGCCTTGATGTCAATATTCCTCTGAGACGAATAGGGGTTGATGAATCGGGCAAAGGTGATTTTTTCGGGCCTTTGGTGATTGCGGGGGTAATGATTGACGAGTCAAATATCGAAATTCTGAAAAAAGCAGGAGTTAAGGATTGCAAAAAAGTTGATGACAAAAATATTTATAAACTTGCTGCGACAATTAAAAATAACTGTATTTTTTCTGTGATTACGATTAATCCCTCAAAATATAACGAACTTTATGCAAAACTGAACAACTTGAACTTGCTTTTGGCGTGGGGTCACGCAAGAGCGATTGAGAATATTCTTGAGAAAAAAGACTGCGAATTTGCACTTTCAGATAAGTTTGGAGACGAGAAACTTATCCAAAATGCTTTGATGAAAAGAGGGAAAAAAATTCATCTTGAGCAAAAATGTAAAGCTGAAAGTGACATGGCAGTTGCAGCTGCTTCAATTTTGGCTAGGGCACAATTCTTGTCAGGTATTTCCGAACTTTCTGTAAAATATGGAATAGAGATTCCCAAAGGTGCTTCAGACAAGGTTGTTCAAGCTGCAAAAACAATCAGTTCGAAGTATTCCAAAGATGAGTTGAAAAACGCTTCGAAAACACACTTCAAAACCTATTCTCAAATATAGATAACGGAGAATTATGACTCAGAATACTATTTTATGCGACACACATCTGACTTTGGGTGCAAAAATGACAGACTTTTGCGGATGGAACATGCCTGTCCAATACAGCGGAATTATCGATGAACACAACACTGTGAGGACTTGTGCGGGACTTTTTGATGTATCTCATATGGGTGAACTTTTTGTTTCAGGTTGTGATGCTTTGGCTTTTCTTCAAAAACTCTTGCCACAAGACCTCTCAAAACTTGATGAGGGGAAAGCTCAATATTGCCAACTTCTGAATGAAAAAGGCGGCTTGATTGATGATTTGATTGTTTACAGACTTTGTGAGGATTCATTTCTTGTTATAATGAATGCGTCGAGAATCACTCAGGATATGGAATGGTTTTTGGCTCACAAAAAAAGTTTTGACGTATCATTGGAGGACAAGTCTGACAAATATTCAATGCTTGCTCTCCAAGGGCCAAGATCTTCAGAAGTTCTTGAAAAAATTGGTCTTGGACCAGAAAAACATCCTTCGTTCTTTACTATTTCTCAAACAAAGATTAACGATATTCCGCTTTTTCTTGCAAGAACCGGTTACACAGGAGAAGATGGCTTTGAGTTGATATTCGAAAATGAATTTGCGATTCCTTTGTGGGAAATGCTTATGGATGCAGGGGAAGAGTTCGGAATGAAGCCAATCGGACTTGGTGCCAGAGATACGTTACGTCTTGAGGCAGGTTTGATGCTTTATGGAAATGACTTGGATGAAAAAACTTCACCCCTTGAGGCAGGTCTGAAATGGTCTGTTTCATGTGATAAATGCGATGATTATGTGGCAAAGTCGATAATTCTTGATCAACATAAAAACGGTACCGAAAAGAAACTCATCGGTTTTGAAATGATTGAACGTGCTATTCCAAGACACGAATACGAAATTTACCGTGACGGAAAGAGAATAGGCGTTGTCACAAGCGGAGGCTACTCTCCAACACTTAACAAAAATATCGGTATGGGGTATGTTGAGACGAGCGAAAATATAATGCTGGACTCAACCATACAAATTATGGTAAGAAATAAGTTATACAATGCGAAAGTGGTCAAAAGACCATTCGTGGAAAAACGATATAGACATTAATAGGAGAAACTAAAGATGATGGTGCCTGAGGGTATTTTATGTGCAAAAAGCCACGAGTATTTATTAGAAAGTGACAAGGACGTTTATACTGTAGGTCTTACCGATTATGCTGTTGAACAGCTCGGTGACATTGTTTTTATCGAATTGCCGGAAGTGGGTGTCGAATTCTCTAAAGGTGAAGTTTTTGCAACTGTTGAGTCTGTAAAAGCTGCCTCAGAAATTTATATGCCTGTGAGTGGTAAGGTTGTGCAAATTAACGAATCTGTAGTTGAAAAACCCGAACTTCTGAATGAATCACCATACGAGAACGGTTGGTTGATTAAGATTGAAAGTTGTTCAGCACACGAAGATTCCGGTGATTTGCTTGAATATGAAGATTACAAAGAAGAAGTTGAATAGATGAAAAATTTTGAAGCGCATACCGAAAATGAACGTTTGAAGATGCTTGAAGCCATTGGACTTTCTTGTATGGAAGATTTGTATAAGAATCTTCCGGATGGGATAAGAACAAATGGTTTGGCACTTGGCGAGCCTTTGAGTGAGTTAGAAGTTACTTCAGCAATCAAAAAGCTTGCTGATTCGAATAAGACAGGCTATATTTCTTTTTTGGGTGGTGGTGCTTCAAAACATTTCATTCCGGCATGTGTTTCTCAAATTTCTCAAAGGTTTGAGTTTAATACAGCCTATACACCTTATCAGGCAGAAATTTCGCAGGGCACTTTGCAAGCGATTTATGAATATCAGTCTATGATTTGTGCTTTGACGAATATGGCTGTGTCGAATGCCTCGATGTATGATGCGGCTACAGCTTGTGCGGAGGCAGTTTTGATGGCTGTAAGAACCACAGGAAGAAACAAAGCACTCGTTTGCCGTCGTATAAATCCGCAATACAAAGCTGTTATTCAAACTTATTGTGATGCTGCTGGGATTGAAGTTTCAAATGATTTGTCTGTAATCGGTGATGACGTTGCTTGTGTAATTGTTCAGACTCCCGATTATTCAGGTACGATCCATGAAATTTCGCTTTTGAAGGAAAAAATTACTGATTCAAAAACACTTTTGATCTGCTGTTGCAGTCTTATGTCGCTCGCTCTGCTTGAACCACCTGCTTGTGATGTTATGGTAGGAGATTTGCAGCCTATCGGCAATACCTTGAGTTTCGGCGGTCCTTACGGTGGATATTTTGCCTGTGTTGATAAATATAAGCGTCAAATTCCAGGTAGAGTTGTTGGCAGAACAGTTGATGCGGATGAAAATCAAGCTTTTTGTCTGACTTTACAAACCCGTGAACAGCACATTAGAAGAGAGAAAGCGACCAGCAACATTTGTTCAAATCAAGCTCTCGTTGCTTTACAGTCGTTGGTTTATTTGACGGTTATGGGTAAGGAAGGCTTCAGGCAAGCGGCTTTTTTGTGTGCTAAAAAGGCGCATGAACTTGCCGAAAGGTTACAAGACAAAGGTTTCGACATACGTTCAAAAAACTTTTTCAACGAATTTATTGTGAAAATAAATAACGCTGATGCTTTTCTTGCAAATCTTAAAGAAAACAAAATTCTTGGTGGTGTAAAATTGGATGAAAACAGAATTCTCGTTTGTGTTACCGAGATGAACACAGATGAAGAAATCGAAATGTACGAGTATTTTGCTGTTTAATTAATTTTTAAGTGACTGAATGGCGTCTTTCATATCAGGCGATTTGAAGATATAAGAGCCTGCTACGAGTGAGTTTGCGCCTAGGTCTTTGCATATTTTTGCAGTTTCTTGATTTATTCCGCCATCGACCTGAATGATAAGATTTTCAGGTGCATTTTGTTTAATGACGGGAATTTTTTCTGCACAATCCATCATAAACGATTGACCGCCAAAACCGGGCTCAACTGTCATTATAAGCACCATATCAACCATTAAAAGGTATTTCAAAATCTCTTGCGGCGGCGTTTTGGGCTTAATTGATAATCCGACAAGTACATCTTGAGATTTTATGTTATAAATTACATCCTCCGTCATATCCATAGTTGCTTCATAATGGAAAGTGATAATATTTGCACCTGCTTTTACAAAGTCCTCAACGTAATTTTGTGGATTTTCAATCATAAGATGAACATCGAGAGGAATATTTGTGTGAGGCTTTATTGCTTCAACCACAGGTGCGCCGATTGTGAGATTTGGGACAAAATGCCCATCCATAACATCGACGTGTATCCAGTCGGCCCCACATTTTTCAAGTTTTTCTACTTCTGATTGTAAATTTGCGAAGTCTGCTGATAAAATTGATGGTGATACAATAATTTTGCTCATTAATTTACCTCATCGTTGTTAATTATACCCAGTTTTTTGCATGCAATGAAAGCGGCTTCCTGCTGCGCCTGCTTTTTTGTTTTTCCACTCGCAGTTGCAAGCGATTCGCCATCGTAAGCGACACTTATTTTAAAAGTTTTGTCATGCGCTGCACCTGACTCTTCTACAACGTTATAAGCAGGCAGTTCCTTGCTT
>CAZIVG010000101.1:0-6382 GCA_964542595.1 uncultured Muribaculaceae bacterium
ATTTCCTCTTCTTCACAAATCTATGCGTGAAGGTCAAGGTTTCTTTTCTCTTCGTTGATTTCTTTAAGTATTTTGTAGTTTATAAAAGGACGTTTTATGAGTTCAGCCAGTTTCATTCCTTTGTCGATATTTTCGTTGTATTTAGACAAAATCTCGTTGACTTCAGCTGTCGGAGAGACTTTTGCCTGAGTGAGACGAGTCATTTCTGCGTCGATTTTTTCTTGTTTATCCAAAAATCTTTCGTATCTCTCATCGGATATTAAGCCGATTTTATGACCGATTGGAGTGAGTCTTTCATCCGCATTGTCCTGACGAAGAAGCAATCTGTATTCCGAACGCGAAGTCAGCATTCTGTAAGGCTCAACAATGTCTTTTGTCACGAGGTCATCGATAAGAGTGCCGATGTAGGAATTGCTTCTGGATAGTTCAAGCATTTCCTTGTTGTTCAAGTAATTAAAGGCGTTTATGCCCGCAACAAGACCTTGCGCAGCAGCTTCTTCGTAGCCGCTTGTGCCGTTGATTTGTCCTGCGCAGAAAAGTCCTTCGATTTTTTGTGTCATCAATGAATGAGTAAGCTGTATTGCAGGCACCGCATCATATTCAACCGCATAAGCAGGTTTTATTATGTGGACATTTTCAAGCCCCGGGAGGGATTGAAGCATTTGGATTTGGACATCGGCAGGAAGACTGGTTGAGAAGCCTTGTACATAAACCTCATAAGTGTCTTTGCCTTCAGGCTCGATAAAAATGTGATGAGACGGATTGTGTGCGAACCTTACGATTTTGTCCTCGATTGAAGGGCAGTATCTTGGGCCGATGCCGTGAATCAATCCTGAATACATCGGTGATTTGTCGAGGTTTGCTTTGATTATTTCGTGAGTTTTTTCAGTGGTTCTTGTTAAATAGCAAGGAACTTGCTTTCTGACGGGTCTGTTAGGCTCAAAAGAAAAGAAATTCAGCTCTTCGTCACCTGGTTGAATCAACATTTTTGAATAATCGATTGTTCTTGAATCGACTCTGGCAGGGGTTCCTGTTTTTAGTCTTTTCAGTGAAATACCGTGCTTCATAAGCGATTCGGAAAGTCCTGATGCGGCTCTTTCTCCCATTCTGCCTGCAGATGTGGAATTCAAGCCGACATAAATTTTTCCCTCAAGAGATGTTCCGGTTGTCAAAATCACTGTCGGAGCGCTATATGTCATCCCGTACTCGTCAACGAGACCGGTGACTTTTCCTTCTTCAACAAGTATTTCTGCTGCCATTGTTTGTTTAAGATAAATATTCGGGTTGGATTCGATGAGATTTCTCATAAAATCCATGTATTCTTTTTTGTCTGATTGCGCACGAAGAGCGCGAACAGCAGGGCCTTTTGATGAGTTTAGCATTTTCATCTGGATATAAGTTGCGTCCGTGACAATACCCATGACTCCGCCCAGGGCATCGATTTCTCTAACAAGACAAGATTTTGCAGGGCCGCCAATCGCGGGGTTGCACGGCATAAGGGCAATGTTTTCAATGTTGAGTGTCATCAACAAGCACTTCAAACCCAGTTTTGCAGCAGAAAGAACCGCCTCACAGCCGGCATGACCTGCACCTACAACTATCAAATCATAATTGAACATATGTTAATTATAAAACAAAAATTAATAATTGATGTTTATACACTTTATTTTTTGGGTATCATTAAAATATAGTATTGCATTTTTGCGCCTGATGATTTATAGTGTTGAGTATGAATTTGTTTTATAATGAATAAAAAACAGAAATAAAATAAGAAAAGAAAGAGGATCTTATGAACAAAAAATCTGGTTTTACGTTAGCAGAAGTTTTAGTTACATTGATGATTATCGGTGTAATCGCTGCTATGACAATTCCTTCATTGATGCAAAGCACATCTCAACAAGAGTATAAAGCTGCATTTAAAAAAGGTATTTCAATGATTAACCAAGCTGTTACTTTGAACTATGCACTCGACGGCCGCGATGGTACTGACTTTACAGGATCAAACTTCTTTAATCTCATGACACAAAGATTGAACGTTATGTCTTCAAACTCTGGAAACAGTGAGATTTACACAGCTGACGGTATGTATTTTAAAGCCAATTCTGGTACAGTAGCTAGCATGAGTGCTACAGCATGTACAGTTGAAGGCGGCGGCGGCACAAGTAACATCTGTTCAATTGTTACTGTTGACGTTAACGGTATGAAAGGTCCTAACAAGCCTTCTGATGCGACTAACAAAGTATATGATATCTTCACAATTGCTGTATACCCACAAAAAGCATTGCCTGCTACATCAACTCAAGCAGAAATTCTTTACAGAAAATAGTCTGTTAAGTTAAGTTAAAAAACAGCTTCACTTTTGTGAGGCTGTTTTTTATTTTTTAAAATTATGCATAAAAAACCCTATACAAGCCCAATTTTGTTACCTGCGTGTCTCGCAGGTGGGTGAGTGCCTAATCTTATCTGTTTCCTACTGGCATAGAAATCTATGGTAGGTATACTTCAAAGTTTTCGAGTCGCCTCTCCCTAAATTAAAAATGAAGGAACAAAATTAATACCTGTATAGAGTATTAATATCTTATACTTTTTTGGTATAATAAACAAGTGCCAAACAGGACAAAAAGTATAATTTATTAACGGGGACGAATTTAATGGATAAAATTACAATCAGATCAGACAGACAAGCAGACTACGCTTTTACATACAGAGGGGAAGAAGTTGTTTTGAAGGCCGGTTCAATTTTGAGCATAGCAAACGGACTCAACGATGTAGTGCTCCCCACTACTGCGATGAAAATCATGAATAATCTGATTGTAATCAAAGAAGACGTTAAGTAAACTTAGCTTTTCTTTTCCGGATACAGTCTGTCAACAAGGCTTGATGGCGTGTCGTCAGCATCTTCATTGCCATAGAACACGCTCATGGAACTTGATTTGAAGGTTTTGTATTCTGTTTTGAGTCGTTCTTCATCGGATTTTAGGTTAAACGCTTGGATTTCGGCGTTTGTGACTCTGCCGTCTTTGTTTGTGTCAATTTGGTTGAAATAGGTCAAGACGTTATTTAGCATTTCGCTTCCGCCCATTCCACTTGAACACAACTGACAAAGTTCTTGATAAGACAAACCTTTTTGTGAGAGTTTTGAAGTAAGATTGCTCATGTCGTCGGAACTGATTTTTCCGTCGCCATCTTTGTCAATGGATGCAAAGTTTGAGGATAAAAACTGTGCGAAAGATGTGTTTCCACCTAATTGTTGCAATACTGAACTGGACGGATTGCTTATATCTTCAATCGACAAACCGCCGTTTTTGTTGTTTTGTGCAAGGATGGAATAAGTGTTTTGTAAACCGTATAACGCTTGTGAAAAAAGCGCTTGTCCGTTTAATACTGCCATTTTGGGGTCCCTTCTTGTTATAAATTTATAGTTGCGCATGTACAGTTTAAGGTTTTTTCTTTAAAAGTAAACCCTTTAATTAAAGTATTTATGAATATTTGCAAATAAAAACCGCCTTTAAAAGGCGGTATGTGTAGTAGTCTTTGTAAAATTGGTAAATTTAGTAAAAATTATGAAAATACTTTAAATGTTCTTTCTATACTTTTGTCAATTATCTTTTTCACAGAATCCATTTCAGTTTCACAAGCTTTTTGTTGTGTTTCAATTTGGGTCAAATCCATTTGCAGTCTTTTTTCTTTGATTTGAAGTGCTGCTGTTTTTCTTCTGTACTCTGCATCCGCGGTTGCATCGTCTTTTGTATCATAAGAAACAGAGAACTTTGTTCCGTTGATGGCATCGACTTCTTTTCCTTCGTCTGAGCCTTCGGCATATACAATCCGCATTGTGCCGGCATTGATTCCTTCGAGTATCATTGGACCTGTGTAGTTGTTTGTGGAGCCTGAGTCTTCGTTCCAGTCTTCCCATTTGCCGCCGATTCGAACTTGCAATTTCATTTTTGAACCGTTTTTTGCACTCAAATCGCTCAATGTTGATGCTGAAATTTCTATTTCAGAAGAATCTGATGCATTGATATATTTCAATGTCTGGTTAGAAAGTTTCAAAGAATACTCTCTTGCTACTTCTTCTGTTTGCATTGCAAGAATCATTGTTGAATTAGTAATTTGCTGCGCTCTAAATTCCAAGTCTGACTTTCTTGAAGTCAGCAATAGCAGGCGCGCCTGTGATGATGCCAAGCCCATAATTTACACTCCTCGTTTTTTTACTTACTCTTTATACTCACTTATGTTTTTATAAAAACAAATATACTCTCGCGAATTTAAATTTTATATTTTTTTGTTACATTCGTTACAATGTAAAAAACACCCGACGTTTTTACGATCGAGTGTTTTTTGTTAACTGTAATTTAAAATTATTCTGTTTTTTCTTGAATAAGATTTGTTATAACAACTGAAACGAAAAGTACTACCGCACCGATTAGGAATGAGTATTCCCAGTGGTAGTTCAAGCCTTGCGGCGTTTGGATTGCACATTTTGAAATGAACCATGCAATCAATGTGCAAACCAAAACTTGAGGCCCTGCGATAAAGATATTGAAAATACCCATCACAGCCCCTTCAGAGCCTTTTTTGATGTATTCAGAAAGCATTGCGAAAGGCAAAGCCAGAATGCTTGCCCAGCCTATTCCGGCCAACCCCATCAGTGCCATTATTGCTTTTGAATTTGAAGTCAACGTCATCAAAAGGTATGAAACTGCCATAATCAAAAGCGAAATAACGTGAACCTTTTTATTTCCGAATTTTGTGGAAAGAATCCCGATAGGAATTGAAACAGCGAAACAAACCAAATTCAATATCGCAAAACAGATTGACGAGAAGTTCGTCGCATCAGCCGTAGCCTGAGCGTATTGGGCTTTGATGGCTTCTGTTGCGGAGGTCAAATCAGGAACCCCGAAAACCGTGTGAATGGAGAATTGTGTAAAGAAAATGAACATACACATTACCCCAATCCAAGTGAAGAATTGCATCATGCAAATTTTATAAACCTCCGGTGATGATTGCAAGAAAGTTTTGAAATTATCCCAAAATCCTTGTTTCTCTTCGGTTTTAGTTGTTTCTTCAGTTGAATCTTTAACTTCGGCTGATTTTTCTTTGAAAGTGATGCAAGTCCACGTCATACCCAGCGCAAAAGCCAAAGCGGCCATGATAAACTGTGCTTCAATCGACATTTGATAATTCATTGCCCACTTCAAAAATGGTGCTGTACCTGCGGCTATTACCGAACCTAAGCCGATTGCGAAACTTAAATATGAGTTTGCGATTGAGTGTTGTTCAGGAACGATGTTGTCAGGGATTAATGCTCTGTAAGGCCCTTGGGCTGCATTTACGCAAGCGTCGATAACCCAAATCATTATTGCTGCAACAACCAAGCCGCCAAAAGCCGGAAGCGGCATGTGGAGTTTTTGAGCAAAGGCTTGTGCGATAGCTGCAGAATTCGGGAATGCCCACAAAGCCAGTGCAGCAAAGATTGCACCGAGCATCAGATAGGGTCTTCTTCTTCCGAATTTTGTGTGTGTATTGTCACTCAATGCACCGATTATGGGTTGAACGACCATGCCCGTAACAGGACCAGCCAGCCAGATTAACCCGAATATGAAAGGCGATGCGCCAAGGCCCTCGGTCACCGGTCCGGACAAAATAATTCTCATTTGCCATGCAAATTGTAAGCCAAAGAATCCTAAACAAAAGTTCAAAAGCTGAACAGTATTGAGTTTTCTCAGGCCGTTTGTAATCTCACTCATTAATTAATCCTCTCTAATTTGCCGAATTTGTATAGAAGCATATCCAATTATATAGTATTTGCAATAAAAATCAAAAATAAATTATAATTGTTAATGAGGTGTTTCAATGGAAAAAACAAAAACTTTATTTGATGTAATCGGCCCTGTAATAATCGGTCCTTCGAGTTCTCACACTGCAGGCGCGGTGAGAATAGGATACATTTCGGGTAAGATTTTCGGTGCGGTTCCCAAAATTGTTAAATTTAAGCTTTACAATTCTTTTGCGAAAACAGGAAAAGGCCATGGAACAGACAAAGGCCTTTTGGGCGGTGTTCTTGGACTGGATGTTGACAACAGCGAGATAAAAAACGCTTTTGAACTTGCTAAAAAACTTAATGTCGAATACGAATTTGAGTATCTTGAGGATTACAACCGCCACCCGAACTCAGTCGATATTATTCTTGAGGCTGAAAACCTTTTGAAAATGGAGATTTCCGGAGTTTCTGTCGGTGCGGGTGAAGTTCGGATTACGAAAATCAACGGTTACAAATTCAATATTAACGGTGATTATCCGACACTCATTTTGATTTATAAAGACAAGCCCGGCATGGTTTATCGAGTCACGGCACTTTTACAGGGAATGGGCATTAACA
>CAZIVG010000102.1:0-6233 GCA_964542595.1 uncultured Muribaculaceae bacterium
GGTAAATCTTTCAGCGTAACCGACAAAAACGGAAACGGAAAATTCGACAAAGATGACCTGGTAAAAGCCTTGTCCGGAAATAGTGATTCGCTAACAGCAGAAGAAACGTTTGAAGCACAATATCAAACTCTTCAGCTTGGTGACGGAGCAACTGCTGCCGAAATGGCACAATATTCAAAATTTAAAGAACAACAAGCCGCAAAAGAAGAAAGACAGCAAAAACTCGATCAGCTTAAGCAGGCACAAAAACCTGCAGCCAAAAAACGCGGTTTCTGGGGTACTATGGGACAAATCTCTACAGTTGTTTTGAGCGGTGTCAGCGGATTCTTGGGAATGTTGACAGGCTTTGGCGGCGGCGCAAATGCTTGGGCATTCAACAACACTGCGAATGATTGGAACGTCAGAGGATTCTCAGGCTACTCCGGAGGAATGCTTGACACAAGCACAATTTTGGGCAGCACAAACTTTGGCAACAAAAATCTCTACGGAAATTATGGCAGTGACATCGGAAAAATCATTGAAACTGCACAACTTGAACAAGAAGAAAGAACCGAAAAAATGAACACTTGGCTTGAAGAATACAACGCCAAAGTCGCAGAACAAAAAGAAAAAGCAGAAAAAGAAGCTACCGTAAAAGGTATGGAAACTTTGTACGAAAAGTCTAAAGACGAAAAAGATATGGACACGACAAACTCAACAAAAGTTGACAAACTTTACGACGTCGGAAAAGAAGAATACACAGAAGACGAAATCAAGCTTGCCAAAAAGATTGCAAAAACTCCTCACGTAAACATAGACCACGTGGCAGAAAAAGCCGGTGAAAGCGCAACAAAACTTGATCCGAAAGTTGCTGACAAATTGAATACGCTTCTTGGCAAATACAAAAACGAGAAAAACGAATCAAAACAACAAGACATCCTGTCAGTTGAAAACCACAAAAAACTCACCGATATCATGAAAAAAGCTACTTTAACAGAAAAAGATATTGAAGATATAAAAGCTATTATAAAAGCTTCAGAAGCAAAGAAAGCAGACTAAAATTAAACAAGAATAAAAAAACGGCCTCAAAAAGCCGTTTTTTTGTGTTTATTTTTGACCTGAAGACTGCTTCTGTTTAATGTCCAAAGCCGCATTGTGGGCGAGCAGGTAAACTGAACAAGTTTTGTAATTCTTCAAATACCACGCACATTTCTCTTGCGCACAAACGATTTCAATTGAATTTCCCGCACTCATAAGGGGACAAATTGGTATAGCCATAAAACTCTCCTAACTCTTTAATGCTTCGGCTTGCTTGTACAAGTTGCAAGACTCACTGCGTTTTTTCTCGTCGTCTTTGTAAATTCTGGTTCGGTTAATGACCTCATCAAAATCGATTTTGTGTGCATCAAAATCAGGGCCATCAACACAAGCGAATTTCACTTCACCGCCGACGGTAACTCTGCAAGCACCACACATTCCTGTTCCGTCAACCATGATAGGGTTCATGCTGGCTTCGGTTTTGATACCTTTATCTCTGGTTAATTCAGCAACTGCTCTCATCATAGGCATCGGGCCGACTGCTATTGCATAATCAACGGTTTCTTTCGCCATGATATCTTCCATAACGCCTGTTACAAAGCCTTTGATACCCATTGAACCGTCATCGGTTGTGACGAAAAGTTCTGTGCAAGCGTTTTTCATTTTTTCTTCCCAGAAGATTAATTCTTTTGTTCTTGCACCCATAATCATATAAACTTTGTTGCCTGCTTCTTTAAAAGCTTTTGCAATCAAATAGCAGGGCGCAGCACCGTAACCACCCGCGAGACAGACGACGGTGCCATAGTTTTTGATGTGGGTCGGCTGACCTAAAGGACCGACGATGTCAATCAATTCGTCCCCTTCATTGAGGGTTGCGAGTTGTTTTGTTGAATAACCTACAGCCATGAAAACGATTGTCAATTCGCCTGTTTCTCTGTTGTAATCAGCGATTGTCAAAGGCACTCTTTCGCCGTCTTCGGTTACTCTCAAAATTATGAATTGTCCTGCCTGCGCATTTTTTGTAATGTAAGGTGCATGAATAGTTAATTCAAACTGATTTGGACAAAGTTCCACTTTTTTTAATATTTTGTATCCCATAATATATTCCCTGTTTCGTGTCTAGATAAATTTTATACCAAAAAAATTAATTCTTCAACGCATCCGCACCCGAAACAACCTCTGAAATCTCCTGAGTGATTGCAGCCTGACGGGCTTTATTATAAACAATCGTGAGGTTTCTGATTATTTCATCAGCGTTATTGGTTGCAGCAGACATAGCTGTCATTCTGGCAGCAAGCTCGCTCGCAACAGCTTCTAACAGGGCTTGATAAATAATGTTCGTGATAAACATCGGGACGATTTTTTGCAAAATGTGGTGCGCATCAGGTTCAAAAAGCATCAACGGATCAATACAATGAACAGTGTCTTCCTCGTCACCGAGAGCCTTTGTAACATCGTCAGTCGGAAGGATTTTCCAGTCCTCAACGTTGTATGACATCATGTTTTTGAAACGAGTTGTGACAATTTCGATGCTGTCAATCTTGCCGTCAACATAGGCTTGAGCCATATCCTCGGCAATAACGATTGCATTCGCGGAATTCGGGTCTTGTGAAATTTTTGTGTAACTTCTCAAAACCTCAAAACCCTCTGTTTTAGCGCGTCTGCGAAGAGCGTTGTTGCCCTTCATTCCGACGATGAAAACCTTGGCTTTTAGCCCTTGTTCTTTGTATTCTTGGATTCTTTTCAATGCGAATCTGACAACGTTTGCGTTGTAAGCACCCGCAAGCCCTTTATTCGAGGTAACTACAAGAATCCCTGCTGTTTTGATTTCACGTTTTTTCATCAACTCAGGGTAATTGTCGATTGCGCGTTCAATTTGAAGCCCTGAATTAATCGCTTCAGTCGAGCAAGCCAAAACTCTGGCGAATGCTTCAGCAAGAGCCTTTGAAAACGGACGTGCAGCTTTCACACGGTTTTCAGACTTTTTCACCTTTGCTGCCGCAACCATTTTCATCGCACGCGTGATTTTTTGCGTACTGCTGATTGTTGATATTCTTGCTTTTATGTCTAATAAATTTGGCATTGCTTTTTCCTATTTACTTTTTAAGGTTTTATTCCACATTAAACAAAGATGACTTAAACGTTTCGAGATTTTCTTTAAGCGCTTTTTTGTCATCATCGCTCAACGCACCGCCTGCATTCAAGCTTTGTGCAAGGTCAGCCATATTCGCGTCAAAGTACTCGAACCATTCTTTTTTGAATCTTTGAATGTGTTTGTTGTCGATGTTGTCCATCATTCCTTCGTTCGCGGCGAAAAGAATAGAAACCTGCTTCGCGACGCTCAAAGGCGAGTATTGAGGCTGTTTAAGAACTTCTGTAAGTTTTTGGCCTCTCAAAAGTTGGTCTTGAGTCGCTTTGTCAAGGTCAGATGCAAACTGCGCGAACGCCTCCAACTCTCTGAACTGCGCAAGGTCGAGTCTCAATTTACCTGCAACCTGTTTGATAGCTTTGGTTTGAGCGGCACCGCCTACACGAGAAACAGAGATACCGGCGTTAATCGCAGGTCTGATACCCGAGTTGAACAAGCTTGTTTCCAAGAAAATCTGACCGTCTGTAATCGAAATTACGTTCGTCGGAATGTACGCAGAAACGTCTCCCGCTTGAGTTTCGATAATCGGTAACGCAGTAATCGAACCGGCACCGAGTTTGTCACTCATTTTGCAAGCTCTTTCAAGAAGTCTTGAGTGAAGGTAGAAAACGTCCCCGGGGTAAGCTTCACGTCCCGGTGGTCTTCTCAAAAGCAAACTCATCGCACGATAAGCCTGTGCGTGTTTTGTCAAGTCATCATAAATGATAAGAACGTGTTTTCCTTGCTCCATAAACTCTTCCGCAATCGCAACCCCTGCAAATGGCGCCACAAACTGCAAAGGAGCAGGTTCATCCGCTGTCGCGGAAACGATGATTGTATAATCCATTGCACCGAAGTCTTCAAGCTTTTTAGCCAACTGTGCAACTGTTGATGTTTTCTGACCGATTGCAACATAAATACAAATAACATCCTGACCTTTTTGGTTAATGATTGTGTCAATCGCAATCGCTGTTTTACCGGTTTGTCTGTCTCCGATAATCAATTCCCTTTGGCCTCTTCCAATCGGAGTCAAAGCGTCAATCGCTGTCAAACCCGTTTGAAGCGGTTGGTGAACGGATTTTCTTTCAACAATCCCCGGGGCGACTCTTTCAACAGGCATTGTTTTTTCGTAATGGATATCGCCTTTTCCGTCAACAGGTTTTCCTGTCGGGCTGACGATTCTGCCGATAAGCCCGTCACCTACGGGAACAGAAGCGATTCTGCCTGTAGTTTTTACTGTCATACCTTCTTTGATGTGCTGATATTCCCCGAGGATAACAACCCCGACGTTGTCTTCTTCAAGGTTCAATGTGATACCCAGAGTGCCTTTTCCGTCTTCAAACTCAACGAGTTCGTTTGACATTGCATTACGCAATCCGTAAACACGTGCGATACCGTCGCCGACTTCCAACACATTGCCGGTGTTTGAAACTTCCATTTTAGAAGCATAGTTTTCAATTTTGGCTTTGATGATTGAAGTAATTTCATCAGGTCTTATTGCTGCCATTTTACGTTCCTTTTATTTTCCATTAATTAACTAACACTTTTTCGAATCTTTCGAGTTTCGCCGCAATAGAGCCGTCATAGGTAATGCAGCGCGTTCTCAAGACCAGTCCCGCAATGATATCCGGGTCTATTTCAAAATCAAATTTAACTTGTTGGTGAAGCACACTTTCCAGCTTTGCTTTTAGTTTTGAGATTGAATCCTCATCCATCTCAACAGCAGAGACGACGTGGATTTTCAGGATATTTTTTTCTGCATCCAGAGCGTCTTCATAAGCGTGAAAAATAGCCGGGACAAGGTTTATTTTGTTCTTTTCAACAAGAAGATATAATAGGTTCAACGTTTCTTGCTGGACTTTTCCTTCAAAAATAGATTTTATTAAATCTTTTTTCTCCGCAACCGGAATCGCAGGGTGCAGAAGGAATTTCTTGAAATCACCAAGATTCGATTCTTCAGACAAAAGTTCATCGATATTCGCAAGGTCCTCGCAAATTTCATCGTAATCGTTTTTGCTGCGAGCGACGTCCAAAAGCGCTTTTGAGTATCTTTTCGCAATCGGGAGTAATTTATTATCGATATTTTCGTTATAACGTGTCATCAGCCAATCCTACAACTCTATGCTTTCTATGCTGTCAATAAATTCGTCAATATACTTTTTGTGAAGCGATTTGTCTTTTTCAAGCGCATTTTTGATTTGTCTGCCCGCCGCCTCTATTGATGAAGAGGAAATCCCCTGCAAGAGAGTCGTCTTCACGTGGTTTTCTTCTGTTATCATGTGTTTTTCAACGTTGATTTTTATATTTTCGAGAGATTTTTTTAAGTCTTCTTTTGCATTTTCCTCGAAAAATTTCGCCGTTTTTTCAGCCTTTGTGATTATTCCTGCAATTTCGTCCTCGATGCCTTTAACAGAATCTGCGACTTTTGCATACTCTTCTTTTGCAGAAACCACCACCGAATCAGACTCATCGACCTTTTTTTTCAACGAGACTCTGAATGATTCGAGTTTTTCAGGCACTTTCAAAACGAAAAACAAGAGCGCAAAAAACGCTATCATTATCGCAAAGTTGATAACATTCGAATGTAATATGTTAGCGTAGCTAAAATCAAACATGTTTGTTCATGACCTCTTCAATCTCTTGTTCGCTCAAAGGCTCGAAAGCAACGCCTTCACCCATAAGTTTCGTTGTGATGTTGTTGGCCAAATCCGCCACATCACCCTTAGAATTAGCGATTGCCTCTGATTTTTGCTGCTCGAGATTGTCTTTATGCGCATTAAACTTTGCCGTAACCTCAGTCTTTTTTTCGTTAATAACTTTGGCTTTTTCCTGTTTAATTGCGTCTGCTTTCGAAGAAACGATATCTCTGGATTTTCTTTGAGTATCAGCGATTCTGCGCATCCAATCATCCAAAAGTCCTCTTGCATTTTTTTTGTGCAATTCAGCTTCGTTTTTGTTTGCGCTAATGTAGTTTTCTCTTTCTTCCATAATTTTCAAAACAGGCTTATACAAAAGCGAGTTCATGATAAAAATGAAAGCGATAAAACTTATTGCTGATATTAGTAGTGTTGCATTAATTTCCATAGAT
>CAZIVG010000103.1:0-6208 GCA_964542595.1 uncultured Muribaculaceae bacterium
GGCAATAGCTTTTCATCTTTTAATTTTTTGTATGATTGTTTGAATGCACCCAGATTTCCGCCTTCTTTATAAACGTCAGTCAAAAGAGCACCAAGACGTCTGTCTCCACGTGAAATCAGTGCTTGCCAGTAGTCCCATTTTACGCTGGATGTTCTTATTTTTACTCCGAGTTTGTGGAACTCCTTTTTTAAATATTCATATTTTTTCTCAAGGGATTTTGTCGATTCTCTTTCACAGAACTGGAAAGGCGTGTGTGCCTTTGGAACAAATGTTGCAAAGGAGAATGTAAAATCAAATTCTTTAAAGCTTGTTTTTAGTCTTTTTGCCAGTGCAATCATTTCATCGATGTCATCTTGATTTTCTGTCGGATGTCCGATCATTGCGTAGATTTTCAAGCCTTTGAGTCCGTTTTCGCAAGCCGTTTTGACAGTTTCAAAAATTTGTTCTTCTTTAAGGTTTTTATTTATAAGTTTTCTGAGTCTTTCAGAACCTGCCTCAATTGCAATCGTGGAGTGCTTTTGGCCACATGCTACGAGTGTTTTAATAATAATCGGAGAGATTGAATCGGCTCTCAATGACGAAACTGACAACTCCAAGTTAGGAATATCTTCTTTTCTTTTTAAGATATGTTCACAAATTTTTTCAAACTCAGGGTGTGCGGTGATTAGTGCGCCGAGAAGTGCAATTTTGTTCGTGTATTTAAGTCCTGTGTCTATGCTTTCAATGATTTTATCAGTATCACAATATCTCGCAGGTAAATTCAAATATGACGCAAGGCAAAAGCCACATCTCTGGGGGCATCCTCTGACCATTTCAATTACATAAGTGTTTGAGAAAAAGCTTTTTTCGCTCAAAACAGGAGTTGTGATGCAGTCACTCAATTCCGAAGAGATTTTCTCGACAAACAATGGCTCACCCTCGAGCGTTGTTACTCCTTTTTTTTCGTCATAGCAAGTCATTGAAGGAACATAAAAGCCTTTTGTTTTAGAAAGTATTTTTAACAATTCTTGCTTTGGCAGATGTTTGTTATTTTTTATGACATCCATAATATTCGTGTCGATATTTTCTGCATCACCTACAATTATAAAATCGAAAAAATCTGCATAAGGCTCGGGATTTGCTGTCAAAACCGGGCCGCCTCCAAAGATTATCGGGTCGTCTTCTTTTCTGTCTTTTGACTTTTTGGCAATGGAATAGTTCTCCATTATTTTGAAAATACCGAGAAAATCTATTTCAAAAGATACAGAAAATCCCATTACATTTACTTGTGAGGGCATTAGCCTTGTATTTTTTGTGTCAGTAAATATTTTTTCAACATAAAAATCGCTGCGCTGGTCAAGAGTTTTTATAATTGACATATAACCCAAAGAAGACATTCCAAAAGATGCCATTGCCGGGAATGCCATCCAGATGTTGATTTGCGCGTCTTTTTGAGGGATGTCGTAAAGTGTTATATCTGTCATTAGTTAATTGCTTTCATTTTCATTGTCACTGTTCATAGTTTTTACGTAAATCTCTTCGAAAAGTGTTACGATAACGGCTGCGATAGCAGGTGCAATCAAAACCCCTATTACGCCGAGAAACTTCGCCGCAACTACGAAAGAGAAGATTACAACCAGAGGATGTAAATCCATGTATTTTGAGAAAAAGTAGGGTTTTGCCCAATTGTTTTCAATAAACTGTCCTAAAAGCAGTGAACCGACTGCCAGCAATGAAATTATGACTCCTTTGGGGAATGCAACGAGTAGAATCAGTACTCCTGAAATAATCGGACCGACAATCGGCACCAAATCCAAAACCGCTGAAATAAAGCCCAAAAATACCGCATATTCGACTTTCATAACTAAAAGGCAAACGGCTACAACGACGCCCACTATAGAGATTGAGAGAAGTTGTGCAGTTACATATCCCCCTACTTTTGTCTCAACGTCGTCGATTACTGCTGAAGCACGTTCTCTCATTTGTTTTGGGAATAATTTGAGGCTGAATTTTTTTATTTCTTCTCTGTCGTTAGTAAGAAAGAATACAATGATTCCCACTGTGACAAGAATTGTCAAAACTCCGACTATTCCGAGTGTGAAGTTGATTGATTTGTCGATGATTTCCTTTGCAAGGTTTGCAGAATTGTCCAAAACTGTGCTGAAGTCCAAATATTGAGCAATGTTTTGTCCACCGATTTTAAATGTGTTAATGAAGTGTTGCAAATTGTCTATCTGTTGAGGCAGGTGAGTAAGAAAATCGTTTATTTCTTTGACCGACATAATGATTATCGGGATAAAAAGACCCAATGTTACTATAGTTATCAGCAAAATCATAAGAGTTGTCGCAATTGCTCTGGGCATTTTATCGGACATATTATCAACGAATGGGTTGATTGCGCTTGAAATTACATAACTGCAAAATAAAAGCAGAGCAACATCTGTCATTTTAATCAGCAAAAAAATTACTGCTAATATCAAAAGCCCAAAGCTAATATTTTTTGGTGTGAAACAGTTTTTTAAATCCATAGCGTCACCTTTTTTCTTAATTTTCTGTTTTAGTTGATTTTACTATAAATTCGCGTATATTGAAATAGCTGTTTTTTATATATAATAGATGTAAGAAAAGAGAGGGACGAATCGTGATTCAGGCACAAAAAGGAACAAAAGATATATTACCCCAAGAAATTGAAAACTGGCATAATTTGGAAAAAACGGCCAATGAGGTCTTTTCAAAAGCTAATTTCAAAGAAATCAGAACGCCGATTTTTGAGGCTACAGAACTTTTTGCAAGAGGGGTCGGCGATTCTACCGACATTGTAAATAAAGAAATGTACACTTTTGAAAAAAGCGAACGTTCATTGACTCTTCGTCCTGAAAACACAGCCGGAGTTGTCCGTGCATATATCGAACACGGATTTTCAAGACTTCCTCAACCTGTAAAACTCTGGTACAAAGGCCCTATGTTTCGTTATGAAAGGCCGCAAGCGGGCCGTCAAAGACAATTTCATCAAGTTGGGGTTGAGATGTTTGGTTCAGCGGAACCTTCAGCGGACGCTGAGGTTATTAATCTTGCGGTTAAATATCTCAATAATTTGGGCTTAAACGATCTTGATATAGAAATCAATTCTCTCGGATGCTCTGATTGTCGTAAAAATTACAGAGAAGCGATTAAAGCGGTTTTAAGGCCCTATTTGTCTGACCTTTGTGAAGATTGCAATTTCAGATATGAAAAGAACCCTTTGAGAATTCTTGACTGCAAAGTTGATTCTTGTAAGAAAATATTTGAAAAAGAAGAAATTCAAAGAGTTATTCTCGGTGACTTTATTTGTCCTGATTGTCAGAATCACTTTGAAAAAGTTCAAGAATTTTTAAAATCTTTAAACATTCCCTTCGTTATTAATAAGTTACTCGTTAGAGGGCTTGATTACTATAACAGAACAGTTTTTGAGGTTAAGTCAAACAATCTGGGTTCTCAAAATGCTGTTTGCGGTGGAGGCCGTTATGATTCATTGGTTGAAACATTGGGAGGGGCGCCGACTCCTGCTGTGGGCTGGGCAATGGGTATGGAGAGACTCAATTCCTTAATCGAAAAACCTGTAGCAAGCAGACTAGATGTTTTTGTTGTATCTGAAAATATTACAGAAACTTTTAAAATAGTTGAAGAACTCAGAACAGCAGGTTTTTCTGCAGAATTCGATTATAGCAGTCGTAAATTTAAGAAACAGCTGGATAAAGCTGCAAAATCAGCAAAATATGCACTAATCTTGATGGAAGACGAGATTTCTTCAAACAAGGTTACTATTAAAAATCTTGATACTTCAGAACAGATATCAGTTTCAAGAAACGAATATCTTTCGTCTATAGAAAAGGCCTAAATGTTTTCATTAAGACTAGAATCGGAATTCTGTGCTGAATTTCAGTCGTTGACGTGTGATTATGTTTTGTGACTGATAGTTTGTTGCGCTCACGTCAAAAGACAATGCATCAACGTTTTTTAAAGGTTTTATCGAAATTCCGATTTCGCCCTGCATTTCGTCTATGTCCATGTCTTTTACCAGTTTTGTTTTAAGCGTAAGATGTTTGTTTACATTGAATTGGGGCATTATATGAAGCATGTTTGAGGTTGGTTTTGAACCTTCAGAGAAAGTTGATTGCGAAAACTGTGTTCCCAAAGAAAATCGACCGTTGTTATATTGTCCGAAAAGACCTGCGGTTGTTTTTGTTTCGGCACTTTTTATGTTGTTGAAAACCCCGCCGCCAAAGCTGAAAGTGCCTTTTGAGTTTAAAATATGAGTCGGTTTAGTACTTACTGCTGCGGCTATTGCGTTGTTTGTCGTATCTGTTTCCATGTATGAGCCGACTGTGTAATTAAGGTTCTTTGTTTTTCCGTCAATTCTTGCTCCGTTTGAGAAATAGGAATTATTCATTTTGAAGAAATTCAGCGCAATCCCTCCGACTTCACCGATTCCGTCTTGTCCGATCATGACTTTTGTGTTTTCATCTAAATCCCTTGTGATGAAGCTGTTCAATGAACCGTAAGATGGCAAAAGTCTTGTATTTCTTTCATCTGAATAATATTGGTATCTGTATAGCTTGTCCGAGTCCCAAACCTGACCCGTGGCTCTCACGTAAGAAGGCTTTTCTTCTTTTTCTACTTTGATTTTGAACTTTTTATTTTGCTTGTTCATTTGTGAATAGTCAGTCAAGTCAAGGCTCACCGGTGCAAACATTTCTTCTTCTTGTGTTTCGGGCAACGCCGATGTTTCAATGTTTATTGTTTCTGTCTCATTTATTTCCTCGCAAAAAACCGGCTGCATTGTTAATGTAGAACTTAAAACCAAAATTAAAGATATTACCGGTATTATTCTTTTCATACAAATATTTTCATTCAATCGGCTTTCTTTTTCCAGTGGGGAGCATTCTTAACATATTTTAACATCATATCATTTTTTATCAATATTTGAGTATAAAATTTTTTTATCAATATAAGGGATATTTTAAAGGGAAGATTATGACCTCAATCGACAATTTGAACAACTTCAATATGTCATATTTACAAAACAGCACTTTGCTGCCGGGTCTTTCTTCTGCTGCAATCAGTCCCCCTTTGTTTCAGAATAATATTACAGGAAGTTTTCCGATGGAAAACTTTGATTCATTTTCTTTGGGTGCGGGACAATTGGGCGGATTCATGCCCAACATCGATTTTGGCAAACTTTTGGAATATTCTATGCAAAAGTATAACGAACAATTGGCTCTGATTCAATCACTAGCCCTTTCTTTGGGTAATTTTAACAATAAAAATAACGTAAATAATGCCCCATCATTGTCAGGGGTAACTTATAACAAAGATATTGCGGCTGATTTGGCTGATGCAGTTAAAAAATCAGCAAGAGGATCTTCAACAGGCTATTGCGCGAGATCGGTAAGCAATGCACTGGCGAAAGTCGGGGTTTCTGCCGAAAGAGGCGATGCTTATGAGATGGCTTCTAATCTTGCGAAGAATAAAAACTTCAAAGAGGTAAGTATTTCCAAAAATGAACTTGCGAACCTTCCTGAAGGTTGTATTCTCGTTTACCCAAAAGGTTCCGCGGGTTATAGCTCCAGCTATGGACACATTGAGGTTACGCTTGGCGATGGTTCAGCTGCAAGTGATTATGTAAATAATAACGTAAAATATTCCTCTGATATGAGAGTGTTTGTTCCGGCTTAGTCTTGGGTATCCCTCTGTGTGTTCGCGCTTTTTGCGCAAAAAAAAGAGGCTTTGTTTAAATAGCCTCGTGTTAAATACCTTTTCCCGTTCCATTATTTTTAAATTTTTTTATTAAAATCTATTAGTCTTAGTTTTTTGTTTTCTCAGTTTGTTTTGCTTATCTCTTATGTTTATATAAAGTATATCCTTCGGAGATAATTGCCTGAAGCGTTTCTCTGGAGTTTTTAAAACTTTAAGAAATATTACAAACTAATAAAAATGGTATATACTCGATTGCGTATCGGGGTGTAAAAACAAGAAATTGTATATACTAAGTGTATACAATGTTGATTGTAACAGATTGTTAAGAATATAAAAAAAGACCCGAATTTGTCGTTCGAGTCTTTTTGTTATTGATATTTTTAATATTAATATCTGTAGTGAGCAAAAGCTTTGTTAGCTTCAGCCATTTTGTGAGTATCTTCACGTTTTTTGCAGGCTGCACCGTTACCGTTAGATGCGTCAAGCAATTCAG
>CAZIVG010000104.1:0-1808 GCA_964542595.1 uncultured Muribaculaceae bacterium
CATTACTGCTCTCTAAAAGCTTTAATTCAGAAGCGCTAAAGCCACCCTCCGGGCCGATTATCACAAGAATTTTATCCTCTCTGCCGAAGTCCAAACCACGCAGGCATGCAAAAAGTGAAAACTCTTTTTCACGTTCAACACATGCTATTTTTATTAAAAACTCATCATTATCAAGCAGCGCCTTCAAAGTGGTTCTTTCAGAAACTATCGGAAAGTCGGTTCTTTCACACTGCTTAACTGCCTCATTTGCAATCTTTTGCCATTTTTCAATTTTAGAATCCACAACAGACTCTTTTATAACAGAATTGTCGCTAACAAAGGGCATAATCCCCTTTGCTCCAAGCTCTGTAGCCTTTTGAATAACAAGGTTTTGAGCATCGGTTTTCAAAACACTTTGCGCAAGATAAAGCTGTAAGCCAAGACTATGTGCGGATTTAACGCTCTCTACCACTTTAGTTGTAATCGAATTTGAATCAATATTTTCAATGACAACTTTATACTGAACTCTATTTTCATCAACAAGTAAAAGGGTTTCACCGATTTTTGACCTTAAGACTTTAGCAATATGACGATAATTCTCTTTGTCTGAAATGACTATCCTGTCAGGATTTTGGCAGTTAGTCGTCACGAAAAAGTGCGGCATTAGAGGTTTTTCTCCTTTTTTCTACACCATTTAGATGATTCCTCATACTTAAGTATAATACCAGTAAAGTCTTTTAATAACAAGCGTTTCAGGCATTTTTTCACAAAAAATGAGTCAAAAGCTATACTAAAGTATGAAAAAGAAAGTTCGATATATGGAGTGTTCAGAGAGTTAGTTTAATAGAGAGAAAGAGAGAGAAGAACATGGGTTTATACGTAAACACAAACATTAACTCGATGATTGCCCAGAGAAGTTTAAACTCTGCGAGTAGTGGATTACAAAGCGCAATCAAAAGATTATCAACAGGTTACAGAGTTAACCAAGCCGGTGACGACGCAGCAGGTCTTTGCGTAGCACAAGGATTGGAAACTCAAATCAGAGGTAACAAAAGAGCATTGCTCAACATCCAAGACGGCTTGAACATGATGTATATCACAGAGGGTGGTATGTCAGGCGTAACAGAGGATTTACAGAGAATAAGAGAACTCTGTTTGCAAGCGGCCAACGGTGTTTACAGTGCAGACCAACAAGACACTTTGTTGAACGAGGTAAATGAGAGACTTGCAGACATCGACGTAATTGCAAACACGACTGTGTTCAACGGCTTGAACCTCACCAACGGCACACTGGCCAAAAACGTAACGCTGCAATCAGGCGGAGGCTCAAATACGGCAAATAACTCGATTGACATTACGGGTGCATTGACCGATTTGAACGTATCAGCTTTGGGTGTAACATCCACATTGACAAAAACTTCAACAGGTGACGACATAAGAGCTTATGTTGAACAACTCGACTTGGCAATTAACAAAATTGCAGAAGACAGGTCCAAGTTAGGTGCATTCCAAAACAGACTGCAATCCGCATCAAACAACCTGACGGTAATGAATGAGAACTACGAACAGTCAAAATCACAAATCATGGACGCTGATATGGCGGATGAAAGTGCAAAGATGGTAAAATATCAGGTACTTCAACAAACATCAGCTGCTATGTTGACTCAAGCGAACCAAATCCCTTCAATCGCCCTAAAGCTTTTAGGACAATAGGCTCGCGAGTGGCATAAAGCCTATGATTAACTTATTATATATTTCCCCAACGTAGAATTACGTATAAAAAGACTCAATGTCTCTCTAGCGGCGATTGCATATGCAATCGCCGCTAG
>CAZIVG010000104.1:1818-6206 GCA_964542595.1 uncultured Muribaculaceae bacterium
TAAATTTTTATTATTTTCCCCAAATTTTTATTTATTTAAAAAAACACATATTTTCTCTCTCGGGTTTTTTACTTTTTAAACCGCCGCCTCTCTTATATTTTTTTTAAAGAGACTCATCAAAAACAACCACACGGTTTCTTCCGCGATGTTTTGCTTCATAGAGTGCAATGTCTGCACATTGATGAAGCTTTTCAGGAGATTCCATCAAATCGTTAAGTTCGCTCACACCAATACTTATTGTTACTTTCAAAATATCCATACCCAAAACCTGATCATCTGAAATATTGATATCTGCCTTTTCAACCGCATTTCTAAGCCTTTGCGCAACAAAAACCGCTTCTTGAATTTTTGTGTCTGGCAGTAAAATACAAAACTCTTCTCCGCCGTATCTGGAAGCAATATCATATTCCCGCAGTTCTTTTGCTATAATTTTTGATACATTTTTCAAAACGAAATCGCCTGCGCTGTGCCCCCACGTGTCGTTAACCTTCTTGAAATAATCAATATCAAGCATAATACAGCAAAGCGATTTTTTATTCCTTTTTGCATTTGCAACTTCCTGCTTCAATCTGACCTCGAATTGACGTCTGTTATTCAAACCTGTCAATGCGTCCAAAGTCGCATACTTCAGCACTTGGGAATAAGAATTCGCCCTTTGTGTAGTAATCGAGGCCTGCGCTGCCAACTGAGAAAGATAGTCAATCTCTGCCTTGGAAAGCTTATCAATATTACTGCTTGCCGCAATAACGCCTGTCGCTCTCTCATCATTTCGAATCGCCCAAACACCTGTCTTTCCATCTTTTGAAAGGATTTGTGCTTTTTTGTCATTCATTTTTTTCAAAAGACCCAACACTCTTTCATCCTGACAATCCAGCGGCCAAAACAGATTGAATTTGTCGTTTTCATCTCTGGTAAAAATGTAGATAAGATGTTCTGAGATAAATCGGTCAATCAATTCACCGATAATCGGTAAAATGTAATCAAGTTCAAACTGATTTTCAATAAGCTTTGCAATACTTTTCAAAACATTTTGAAACTTAATTTTCACACACAATTGCCTGTTCAAAATCTTATTCACCACAGCGAAGCTGATTTGAGACATTGCAATTCGAATAGAAGTCAAAAACTCAAGACGTTTGACTTCCTCGTTCACATTGTCGAAGTTGACCTCGATGACCCCAACCAGCGTTTTTTCGTTCAAAACCGGAAAATAAAGCAAATTCTTTTCCGCATATAAGCTTTGAGAAAATAGTTCTCCGGCATTGTCTTTTTTTTGTTTTGAATCAAATTTTAAAAGCTTGTTATTAAGCACAAATCCCACATCACCTTTTGATTTCAAAAGGTTGAAGATTTTTTCTACATTTTCCTGTTGAAGGTTTTTATCAATTATTATCCAATCTTTTACAAAATCACGAAGAGTCGAAGTGTTTTCATCTCTTATGAAGATCTGAAAATTGTTCACACTGAAATACTTCTCGAAAGTTTCTTTCAATGCCTTAAGCATATTTTGAGAATCGTTTACCTCAGCAAGAATATTCGAAACTTCCCAAAGAAAATTCAATTCTGTTTTAAAAATCTTGGCTGTATCTTCCATTGTAGAAGGTGTCCTCTTCGTAGTCCTCAAACACTTTTTTTGCGTTACATTTTTTGAAGCTTTTTTTCATAAACTTGTCGGCCTCTTCAGAATCGGCGACGACCTTGCCGTTTACGTATGTAATGTGGTTCACCCCGAGTGGATCATCTTCGTTTTCAACCTGCTCTGTTACAACGTGAGGAGTCTTCATCCCCTCCTTGACTTGAGACTCAGGAGCGGTTGCTCTTTGAGTGGTTTTGAAGTCATTTTGAATCGTAGATTTTTCAATGATTTCAGAGTAAACATTAAAAATATATTTTGAAATATATGGGTCATGCTGAGTGTTTGAAAGCAACAAAGCCTTCTCAAGTTCCTCTTGGGACTCTCTGAGTTTTCCGATTTTTCTCAACAAAACAGCGAGATTGTAATGCGCATCAAACGCCATCGGCTCTTCTTCTATTGCTTTACAGTAAGCCAAACCTGCCTCTTTATAATTTCCCAAGACGTGATTGGCCAAAGCATAGTTGTAATTTATGTTGTAACTGTCTTTTTTCCGCTTCAGTGCTTTTTTGTAAGCCTCAACAGCCTTTTGCAAATACTCATTAGACGCGTGTGTCTTCTCGCCAATCATCATAGATTTCCCGCGATAGGCAATGCCCATGTTGTACCAGGCAATAGTTTTATTTTCTTTTGTACTTTTCACACTGTCAAAAACCAAAGGAATATGATAAGTCATTCGCTTTGTGTCAATGATAGTTTGATATTCCCTGATTGCTTTGTCGAAATCCGACAATTTTTCAGCAGAAATAATACCCAAATTCATTCTACAAACAATAAACTTCGGGTCATGCTTTAATGCCACTTCATACTCCTCAACAGCAGAATAGTAATCTTCATATTTCACATAAATGTTGCCTAGATTGCATCTTGCCAACGAGTGTTCAGGATATTTTTCAAGCCCTTGTTTATATAGTTTTATAGCCTTTTCAAGCTTGTGCGCTTTGTATGCCTTATCTCCCTGATAAACGTAATAAAGACCAAAGCCTTTATTGACCTGCTTTACATACCATCCCCAGAATACAAAAACTGACAACAAAACTAAAATTATAAATATCCCCAAGATAACTTTTGGGACAGTTTTTTTAAAAAGCTTTTTTAGAAATCTCATAAGACTATTTTATACGGTTTATGGGTTTGGAAGCAAGTTTTAAATTTATTGTTGTGTGGTATAATATAAAGATACAGAACTTTGAAAAATGAATTTATGGGGACGTTTTGGATTTGACGGGGTGATCGTTTGTACCAGGCTGCGAGTCTGAGCGCTGTTCTCAGTAAAAACGAGCAAACTTAAATTAAACGCTAACAACAACGTTATCGTAGGCAATTTTGGCTCTAGAGCTGCTAGATTAGCTGCTTAAGCCTTAGTTCGACAGACTGAACTATGCCCACTCTGTATGGCCAGCTTGCCGTTGTACAGGGTAAATTATGCAAGACGCAATACGGGGATGAGAATTAACCGTATCAAGACTTTTCTCAAAGCGCGCACCGCTTTAAACTGCTTTGTTTCTGCTTAGGTTAAGGAAGTCTTCCTTGTAGAAACGAGATAATAGGCTCCTACGCTCGTAGATGTTTGCTGCATTCCATTTCGGACAGGGGTTCGATTCCCCTCGTCTCCATTTTTATTCAACTTTTTTTATCATTGTTTTCAGGGGGAAGGTTTTCGGCTTTGCCTCAATGTATTTTAATATAGTTTAACGTCCGTTTTGAGCATAACAGTTAGTTTGAGCCAAAAGCTGAAAAACATTGATTTTATTGGGTTTTAACTCTGCATTTTTCGTTGATTATCGAAAAATCAAACCGGACGAAAAGGGACTTTTTTCGGACCAAAAAAAAATTAGTTTAAACCCTCTAAAACTCAATAATAAATTAAAAGATTTTTAGTTTGAGCAATAACAGCTAGTTTGATTTTTTTGTGTCAGCTGAAAAATTTTTTTTTAGTTGGTAGCGATTAAAAATTTAGTCGGTAATTGTAAATTAACATGCGGAATGAGAAAAATTCAAATCGTATCAAAATGCCATTTATAATGCGTTTTTGAGCAAATATTTTTGATTGAGAAAATCCCGATTTTATTCAAAAGGAACTTTTAACCTTTTTTTATAGCAATCCATAAATACAGATTCCTGATATAGCTGCTTTTTAGATGGTTTTATTTTCTAGAAAAAGTAACAAATGGTTTAGGAATACATAATATTTCTCAAGCAAACGGAACCTTAACGGAACTTTTTGAAGGAACCAATCGGAACCTTCAAAAATATTATTCATCTTTAATTAGAATATGATAAGCTATTTCAGAAACTTTTTTTAGTGGATATAAATTAATTTTCTCAAACTTCCCGTCTGTTTCTGCTCAAACCATGTCTCTCTTTACAATTCAATAATCATTGAGAAACACCTGACCTTAGGGTCATAATTCTCACCGTGCAAAAGTGTTCCTTTATCTAAAATAGGTGTAGTCGGATGTAAAACTCTATTTTTTTCAAGAACAAGGAATTGATTTTTGTATAAATCCTCAAGAATTGCACGCTGTTTAGGAGTAGTCCGCTTGAATAAATTTTCTGAAATTAAAAATGGCTCTGTTGTCACTCTTGAAGATAATTCAACCGTATCAGAAGTAATTGTTTTCATTTTTGTCATCACAAAGATTTTTCGATTGGTGATCTAGTCACTACCGCTGATGTGCTCAACTTTTCAGCAACTTTGCTGGTATATTCTGCTAACTTACCTTTAATAAAAATTGCCAATTTTTGAAAACCT
>CAZIVG010000105.1:0-6114 GCA_964542595.1 uncultured Muribaculaceae bacterium
AATGCTTCTGCCCAAAACTTCATCAGCCTTATCAAAAACTTCTTTTGCTTTTGCAGATGATTCATATAATGATTTTCCCATGCCTACGGCTTGTGAGCCTTGTCCGGGGAATACAAACGCTAATTTACCCATTTAATTTATTTCTCCTTGATGAATGTATCTTTTTTCAAATTTAATTTTTTTGCACATTCTTCACAATAAGAGGTCATCCCCAGCTTATCTCTCAATTCATTAGCTCTTTGAATATGCAAATCAGAAAACTCGGGGGCAGTTTTTGCATGCACTCTTGCCAAGTCTTTGTGGCATTTTAACATCTGCCATGTATCCGCCGCCATTGATCCCTTTCGAGGTGGAAGATCTTTGTACCTAATAAGTAGTTCCTGTACAATTGCACTCTGTTTTAACATCTTCACTGAAATCATCACGCAATACCTTCTCTGAGGTTCACAATCACAGTACCCCAAGTCAAGCCGGCACCGAATCCGCTCAAAATTGCTTTGCAAGGAAGCTTAACTTTTCCTTCCTCAACCCCTTCGGCCAACGCCAAAGGAATCGAAGCCGCAGAAGTGTTTCCGTACTTTTGAAGGTTTGTGATAATTTTTTCTTCACCGTAATTCAATCTTGACGCCATAGCATCAATGATTCTGAAATTTGCCTGATGCGGTATCAAATAATCGATGTCATCAGGAGTCATGCCTGCTTTTTCAAGACAGCTGCTGATTGATTCAGGCATGGTTGTTACAACGAACTTGTAAACCTCTTTGCCGTTCATATAGATTTTTTGCTCTTTTTTCTCGCAAGGCTAAACCAACGGGCAGTTTTCATCGACCATAGGCATTTTGATGAATTCGCCTCTGGCTCCGTCAGCGTGCATATCCATTGCAATAATGTCATCAACACCGTCAATTGATTCTTTCATCACAATCGCGCCTGCGCCATCACCGAAAAGAACACAGCTTGTTCTGTCGTACCAGTCGATAAATTTTGAGTTTGCGTCAGTTGCAACCAACAAAATGTTTTTGTAGATTCCTGATGAAATAAATGCTTTCGCGATATTCATCGCATAAATCATGCCTGTGCAAGCCGCAGTAATGTCGAAAGCCGCCGCTTTTGTATTTCCGATAGCCGCTTGAATCTCACAAGCTGTTGAAGGGTAAGTGTGCGCAGGAACTGAAGCCGCCGCAATAATCATATCAACATCTTCGGGATTCATTTTAGCTTTTGCAAGCGCATTTTTTGCTGCTTTGATACCCAAATCGACCGCATTTTCTTCACCTGAAACAACGCGGCGTTCCTTGATTCCCGTTCTTGAGGTAATCCACTCATCACTGGTTTCAACGAGTTGAGTCAACTCATCGTTTTTAACAATTCTATCCGGTACACCGTAGCCAACTCCCGCAATCATAACGGGGATTAAATTTAATGACATAAAATTCTATCCTTCGTAAAACTCTGATATCTTCTTGTTAACATCTGATTCGACAGCTTCTTTCGCCACTCTGACAGCATTTTTAATAGCATAAGCCATACTTCTTCCGTGAGAAATAACAGTTATGCCTTTTACCCCTAGAAGCAACGCCCCACCGAATTCTTCATAGTTAATTCTTTTAAAAATTCTTTTCATTGCAGATTTTGCGAGCAAGCCGATTACCATTGAAATCGGGTCTCTTTTAAATTCCTGCATAATCATTTTGAACAGCATCGAAGATGCACCCTCGATACTTTTCAAGGCAACGTTTCCGACAAAACCGTCACACACAACTACGTCACAGTTGCCTAGGAAAAGTTCTTTTCCTTCAACGTTTCCGATAAAGTTCAAACCGTCTTTGTTTTCTTCAAGCACTTTGTAAGCAGCCTGAGCCAATTCGTTGCCTTTTCCTGCCTCTTCACCGATATTCAAAACTGCAATTCTCGGGTTTTCCGCACCTAAAACATTTTTCGCAAAAGCAGAACCCATAATCGCAAACTGATAAAGCATGCTCGGAGTGCAATTGCTGTTCGCACCTGAGTCAATCAGCACAACAGGCTTTTTCATTGTCGGTAAAGTTGTAGCTATCGCGGGTCTTTCGATTCCGGGCAATCTTCCCAAGCCGAACAAACTTGACGCCATCGCTGCCCCTGTTGAACCTGCTGCAACCACTGCCTGTGAACTACCTGTGGCAACGGCTTTCACCGCCAAAACAATCGAAGAATCTTTCTTCTTTCTGATTGCAGCGCCCGGAGCCTCACCCATTTCAATAATTTCTGACGCGGGAGTGATTTTTATATCGAGTTTATCAATATCAACTTTGATTTTCCCTGACGGAGCATTGATATTGTTGGTTTTAATGCCGTTATGCTTAATGTCTTCGAGACAAGCATTAATTTCGTCTTCTTTTCCGACAAGTTCAATCGCTACGTCATAATCAGATGCCGCCCAAACTGCCCCTGCAACAATCTCTTTCGGAGCGTTATCGCCGCCCATCGCATCAATAGCTATCCTTGTCATATATAAACTCTTCTCCCTGTAATACTTTCCAACTTAAATTTTAAAAAAGCCGGCCGTATAAAGACAGCCGGCAAATTAGTTTATTCTTCAGTTTTAGGTTCTTCAACAACTTCTTCTGTTTTTACTTCTTCAACTGTTTCTTCCGCTTTTACTTCTTCAACCGGAGTTTCAACAACTTCAGCTTTTTCAGCTTTTTTAGCAGGAGCTTTTTTTGCTGCTTTTTTAACTTCTTTTTTAGGAGCCTCAGCAACTTCAACAAAGCCTTCAGCTTTTCTTGAAACTACTTTGCCTTTATATTGACCGCAAGCTGCGCAAACAGTGTGAGTCAAAACCAATTCGCCGCAAGACGGGCAAGTTGTAGTTTCGGGAACTGTAGCTTTCCAGTTGCTTCTTCTGTGTCCTTGTGCTGATGCACCTGTTCGTTTTTTTGGTACTGCCATTGTTATTTTCCTTCTTCTTTTATCTTCATATTCTTAAAGACCTCTAGCCTTGGATCGGCAACTTCTTTTTTCAAATATTTATCCATAGCCGGGTCACCTATACAATTTATATCACAAACACACGGATTTGGAAGGTTTAATGTTACAGATTGATAAATTAAATCCTCAACATCAATCTCACCGCCCGAGTCGAGTTCTGTGACAAAATCACCCTCTTTTAATTCAAGTTCTTGTCCTGAATGTGCTCCACAAGCGTTTTCAAGCTTCCCGAGCATGTAAGTTTCGTCCACATCAACTTCAATTTTTTCAACAAAATCTTTCAAACATCTGTCACAAGCAAGCTTAACATTTGCAACAATTGTTCCTTTTGCGTTTATAAACTTGCCAAACGCTTTAAAAACTATTTCGGCACTGATTGACCCTTCTGTAGAAAGTTCTTTAACCTCATTGTCAAAACGGACTTTTAGGGAATGGTCTTTTGCATTTTTTATGTCATCAATAGAAATTTTCATAGTCTTCTTATTTTATTTTAGAAAAAAAAACTTGTCAAAAAATTTATTAAATTAGCCTGAGTAAAAACATACAAAACATAAAAAATTATTTTTTATGTCGGATTAAGCCTTATAACCCCGAACCCCGTGTCCAAAACAGCCTCAACCCCAATCGGAACAGTATGCTTGTCTTTTTCATGCCCGAATTTCAACCCTCCTACAAAAGGAACAGCCAAATCCGCCGAAAGTTCATCAAAAAATTCACCCAAAAGATTTCCGTCATCAACCCCGCTAAAATCACCGAGAACAACTCCTGAGAGGTTTTGTTTAAATTTGTTAATATTCAAAAGCTGGGTGAACATCTTGTCGATTTTGTAAACAGGCTCATTGACATCCTCAACGAGGAAAATGAATTTTTCATCGGGAATAAAATCCAACCCGCAAAGCGACTGAATCGTCGAAAGATTACCTCCCCAAAGGATTCCTTGGGATTGGCCTTCGCAAAAAACTTTCGGGCTGTCAATCAAAATTTCGTTCACCTCTTCGCACAAAGCATCGAAAAACGATTTTTTTGTATAATCCGTAATCCCGCAACCAAAGTCAGAATAAGCCATTGCGCCGGAAAACGTAACAAGCCCCGTTTTTTTATACAACATCAAGGAAAGTGCGGTTATGTCAGAATATCCGACGAAAATCTTCGGATTCTCTTTCACAGCCTCCCAGTCGATTTTGTCCAAAATTCTGATTGCACCATATCCTCCGCGAATTGCAACAACAGCCTTGATTTTAGGGTCCTTGAAAAAGTCATTAAAAGCCTTCGCTCTCTCCTCATCAGAACCCGATAGGTAAGCCTTTTTTTTGTAACAATTATCAGAAACCTTAACACTAAACCCTTCAGATTCGAAAATTTTCACAGCTTTTTCGATTAATGAAAAGTCTTTCACATCACCTGAAACAGAAAGAAAGCCTACGGTGTCACCTTTTGTTAATTTTTGCGGTTTTATAGCATCCATGATTTAATTATATTATATGATTCGACTCGGAGTAAAGTTTTGACACAAAGATACCTTCCTTTATACAGAAAATACCGTCCACAAACCTTTAAGGACCTAATCGGACAGGAAAACATAGTCAACGCGCTTTCTAACGCGATAAATCTTAACAAAATTTCCCACGCCTATTTGCTTTGCGGACCGAGAGGGACGGGAAAAACCACTACGGCAAGGATTATTGCAAAATCCCTCAACTGCGCAAAAGGCCCGACACTTGAGCCTTGCGGAGAATGCCCGAGTTGCAAAGACATCGCAAACTCCACCCCGATTGACGTAATCGAAATCGACGCGGCGTCAAACAGGAAAGTCGAGGATGCAAGAAATATTCTTGAAAAAATCCAATTCGTGCCTGTCAACGGTCACTTCAAAATCTATATCATAGACGAAGTTCACATGCTTACCACAGAAGCCTTTAACACGCTTTTGAAAACTCTTGAAGAACCGCCTGAAAACGTCATTTTCGTCCTCGCAACGACAGAACCGCACAAGGTTCTCGACACAATAATTTCAAGATGCCAAAGGTTCGATTTTCGTAGAATCACAACCGAAGACATCGTTTCAAGGCTTCAATTCATCAGCAAAGAAGAAAAAATAAACATCGCTGACGACGCACTTTTCACAATCGCAAGAAGCTCTCAAGGCGGAATGAGAGACTCTTTGGCGCTTTTAGACCAAATCAGTGTCGTTGACGTCAACAAACAAATCACGACTGAAGACGTGAACGAAATGCTCGGAAGGCTTTCGTTTGACACGCTTCATGACTTGAGCGGTACGATTTTTGAGTCGCAATCACAAGATGCGCTCGTTATGCTCGACAAGATTTACAACAAAGGAAACGAGCCGTTTCAAATCGTTTCGAACCTTATTCAATATTTCAGAAACATGCTTATCGTAAAAAACTGTTCCGACAGAAAAATTGCTGTGGAACTCACTCAACAAAGTGAGGCAAACATCCTTAAACTCCGCGAACAGTCTGAAAACATTGAACCTGAACAGATTCTTTACACAATTGAAAGACTTTCTTTTTATTCAAAAGAGATTAAAGAAACGACTAATCGCTATTTGTGGCTGGAGTTGTGCATAATCGAGCTTTCTTCGAATGTAAAGTATTCTTCCTACGCGCAGTTGATTGAAAGAATCGAAAGACTCGAGAGCGGCGCACCAACAGCGACAGCTGCCAATTCACCGATTGTGGCACCTGTTCAAACACAAGTCCGACAGGAATCAATAAAACCGCGGGTTTCGGAGCCTAAAGAAGTCATACAAAAGCAACAAACACAACCTTCTGCTCCGGCTCCGCAAATTGAGAAAACGGCCGAACCAAAAGTTGAATCAATTGAACAAAAGGCTGAAGTCAAAGCCGAAACAAATGCAACGTCTGCACCGACGCAAAACGTGGCTGCGTCTTCGGACATGGTTACAGTGTGGCAGGGAATTTTGCAGAACATCGAAAGCGTTCCTTCCAGAATGTTCTTCTACAACCTTTCCAGACCTATTTCACTTTCAAAAGAATTGGTTGAAATTTCGTTTTTAAAAGAAATCTTCGTCAAACAAGCAAAAGAAGAAACAAAAAACATGCCTTTAAAAAAGGCTGCGATGGCTTATTACGGGGTTTCTGACATTAATGTACAGGTCAGACTTGC
>CAZIVG010000106.1:0-6026 GCA_964542595.1 uncultured Muribaculaceae bacterium
GTGAAAGTCGTCATCGACGAGGCGTTGGAAATGGCGAAAAAGTATTCGACCGACGATTCATCTTCTTTCATTAACGGTATCCTCGGCAAAGTTGTGGAAGAGAAAAAAGCGCGCGACAAAGAGAAAAAATAATGTTCGATTTTTTCAAAAAAAGAAACGAAGAAAACAAGACTCCTGTGCCTGAAAAACAGGAAGAACAGGTTGTTGAACCAAAACAAGAAGAAAAAAAAGGCTTCTTTTCTCTGACGTTTGATTCTTTGAAAAAAACAATTGAAAAAACCAGCGAATCTCTTGTCGGGAATATCATCAAACAGGTTGAAAACGAAGAAGAATTCGACGAGTTCATCCTCGATGATATGGAAGAACTTTTGATTAAGGCCGATTTGGGCGTAAACACTGCTTCTTCGATTGTGGACAAGCTCCGTAAGCAAAATTCCATGAAGCCTTCACAGGTCAAAGATTATTTGCAAAACGAATTCTCAACCATCCTTTCGCAAGCCGGCAGCAACGCTCTTTCTTACAAAGACGGTGAATTGAATATCTATTTTATCGTCGGGGTTAATGGTGCAGGCAAAACGACTCTCATCGGGAAATTGGCCAATCGTTTTAAATCTCAGGGCAAAAAAGTTCTTGTTGCGGCGGGTGATACATTCCGTGCGGCAGCGGAAGAGCAGTTGAACATCTGGAGCGAGCGCGCAGGTGCAGATATTGTGAGAAACGACGGCGCAGACCCTGCTTCTGTTGTTTTTGATGCGATTCAAAAGGCCGAAAACGAAAAATACGACGTGATTCTTGTGGATACGGCAGGGCGCTTGCAAAACAAATTCAATCTTATGCAAGAATTGTCCAAGATTAAGTCTGTGATTGACAAAAAGGCTCCTCAGTCGCTTCGTGAGTCGATTCTTGTTTTGGATGCGAACACAGGGCAAAACGGGCTTTCTCAGGCGAAAGTTTTCACGGAGTGTGTGAATTTGACTTGTGTTGCGCTGACGAAGCTTGATGGTTCGGCCAAGGGTGGTATTATTATTGCGATTGCAAAGGAAATGAATTTGCCTGTAAAACTCATCGGAGTCGGTGAAAAGATGGACGATTTGAAGGATTTTGATGCGCAGGAATTCGTTAAAGCGTTGTTTGTTTAGGTTTTTTAATCTTAAGACAATGGCTTAAAAAACTCTTTTTTCTAGCTCGATTCACTGGCGTGTCATAGGCTTCGAAAAAAGAACTTTTTTAATCCATTGAGTTGAGATGATTTCTTATATTTAAATAATTTTGTAAAAAAATAGCAAATTTTTTTATTTTTTGTTTTATTTAAAATATGAAAATTGCTGCACCAATGTCTCAAAATCAAATATCTTTTTGTGCTTCGAAAAAACAGACACAAACGCACTTAAATACAAAAAATGCTGCAAAATATGTTATTCCTGCTTTGCTTATGTTTAATTCCGCCCAGATTCAGGGCTCATGCCCTTCGGACACTTTAGAAATCAGAAACGACACCCTTTCGACGACAATCGTTGAGTCTTCGAATCTTCTCGCTTCTTCGCTTTCGCTTGATTTTTCGGATGAAACCATAAGACAGGCTGTTACAGGGAAAACTATTGTTCTTGACCCCGGGCATGGCGGGACTTACAAAACACAAACCTCAAAGTCCGACCCATACGGTGCAAAATATTACGATTACAAAGAGAAAAAATGGCATTACGAAAAAGACATGAACCTGGAATCCGCGAAGAAAATTGCGAAACATCTTGAGGCTTTCGGCGCAAACGTTGTTTTGACAAGAGATTCTGACGAATACGTGACGCTCGAGCGTCGTGCAGAAATCGCTGTTGAAAACAAAGCCGACATGTTTGTCTCGATTCATGTCAACGGGAATCGAACCACTTCCGTGAGAGGACTGGAAGTTTACAGCCTTCCTTCCGCAAATGAAGGCACGAAAGACAGTAAAAAGCTTGCGAAATATATCAATAAACGTTTTGATGATTTGTTTGAAGACAAAAAATCGAAGCTTAAAGAGAATGATTATAAGGTTTTGACCCACACAAAAGACATTCCGGGTGCGCTGATTGAATTGGGATATTTGTCTAATCCTACGGATAGAAAATACCTTTTGGATGACGGTTACAGAGAAAATTCTGCACAAAAGACAAGTGCAGCGATTTTGGAGTTCTTTGTGGAAAAATACCTCCCGCCGGAGGCGACATTTATGGCCAAAAACGGTGAAGAGCAAGCAGAAGACCGTCGTTAGGCCAAATTGTTTTTTTCTAATTCTTTTTTGATTTTATTCAAACCAGATTGGATAATCCTTGAAATTCTCGATGGTGAAATGTTGAAATCGTCTGAGAGTTCTCTCAATTTTTTGTCTTTAAAAAACTTTGCTTCAATCAGGTCATGTTCTCTTTGGGGAAGCTTTTTCATTGCGTCTTTTATCGCGGAACTCATTTCGTTGAAAGAAACCGCTTCGTCAGGTGTTCTTGCATCGTCTTTGATTTGGGTCGGGTTGTCAGCTTCTGCCATTTCTTCGATAGAAAGGATTGTCTTGTAAACAGCTTCTCTGAGATCGCTTACGTCATTATTCGAAAGCGTTTCTTTTTTTGTTTTCTGCGAATACCATTTGTATCTTCTTCGGACTTCGTTCCTGATTGCCCATTTTATTGCCGTCGAGATGTAGGAGTTATTGAATTGTGAAATATCCGAGGTTGAACAAAGATGATGAACAACTTGTGTTCCGATGTTTACCAACTCGGAATAGTCAATCAAATACGCTGAAGAGAGCTTTTTGAATTCTATTTTTGCGATAGTTTCAATAAGTTCGGTGTGCTCTTTGAGACTTTTTCTTATTGCAGCTTTTGATGTAGTATTCAATTCTTAACTCACAACTAATTTTAAGGTTTACTCTTATTGTAAATTAAAAACAAAAAAGTGTAAAATAGGAATTTAATAATTCGTTGCATTTATGGAATTGTTAAAAGTTTCAAATGCGTTGTAAGAACTTCGAACCAGCCCGGAAGCGGCAATTTCTTTTATACCGGCTTGTTTTGCAAGATTTTTTACCGTTTCAAAATCGTCTTCGGTGTAATATTTTTCAACTTCGAGGTGCTTTTTTGAAGGCTGCATGTACTGTCCGACTGTAACAATATCGCAATGAACGGCATGGAGGTCTTTGAAAGTTTGTTGTAGTTCTTCGAAAGTCTCGCCGAGGCCGACCATGAGACCTGATTTCGTTTTCAGGCTTGGTGATTTTGATTTTATGTAGTTCAAAAACTCTAGCGAACGTTCGTAATTCGCCAAGGGGCGCGCTTTCGGGTAAAGGTTTTTCACTGTTTCGATGTTGTGGTTAAAGACGTCAGGTTTCGCGTCAATCACAATGTCGATAAGGTCTTCGACCCCTTCAAAGTCAGGAGTCAGGACTTCAATTTTTATGTCGGGGATGAGACGGCGTGTTTCAATAATTGTTTGTGCAAAAATGTCCGCACCCTGCAAAGGCAGGTCATCACGGGTTACAGAGGTGACAACGGCATATTTCAATCCCAAGTCCTTAATTGCTTGGGCGACTTTTTTCGGTTCTTCCCTGTCAATCGGGGATGGCGTTCCGCCTTCGATGTTGCAGAATCGGCAATTTCTTGTGCAAATATTGCCCAAAATCAAAAACGTTGCTGTGTTTTTTGCGTAACATTCAGCTTTGTTTGGACATCTTGCGGCTTCGCAGACTGTGTTCAGGCACTTTTCTTTCAGGATTGAGCGTACAAGTTTCGTCTTTTCTGTGTCAACAATCCCTCGCTTCAAGTATTCGGGTAAATTTTTTCTTTCTTGCGGTTTTCTTTCCATGCCTGAATTATACCTTATCTTAGAAGAAATCTAAAGTTTGTTTAAGAATTAGTCTCGGATGGAAAAACGCGCTAAACTGTACTTATTAATATTGTTGAGTAAATTGGAAAAATAATGAAAAAAATACCTAACTTGATAAAAGCATTGTTTGCTGTCATCACAGCATTTTTCACAAGCACAGCGGTTCACGCGGCAGTTGCGTTCCCGACGATTTCTGTCGGAATGACGAATGCGAACACTCCTCAGGAATTCACTCAAGGGGTCCAAATCCTCATCCTGTTGACGATTTTGACGCTTGCGCCGAGTATTTTTATTATGTGTACGGCGTTTATCCGAATTATCATCGTTTTAGCGTTGACAAGACAGGCTATCGGTACGGCGACATTGCCTCCGAATCAGGTTCTTGCCGGGTTGGCACTGCTTTTGACGTTCTTTGTCATGGCTCCGACATTTAACAAAATGAACGAAACCGCAATCCAGCCTTATATGAAAAACCAGATTACACAGCAGGTTGCTTTGGACAAGGCGATCATCCCGCTTCGTGAATTTATGATTAAGCATACCGAAGAGAAAGAACTGGCGTTGTTTTTGAGTATGGCCAAGATTGAAAAGCCCCAAAACTGGAAGGATGTGCCGACATACACACTCATTCCGGCTTATGTTTTGTCAGAATTGAAAACATCTTTCAAAATCGGGTTCGTGATATTTCTTCCGTTTTTGGTTATCGACATTGTTGTTGCGAGTATTCTCGTTTCAATGGGGATGCTGTTTTTGCCGCCGACCACTGTCGCAATGCCGTTCAAGCTGATTCTGTTTGTAATGATTGACGGTTGGTACTTGATTACGAAAACGCTTTTGGAAGGCTTTATTTAGACTAAAGGAAAACAAATGGAAGATTCCGTATTTTTAACACTTACACAAAATGTACTCATATTGATTTTGATTTTGTCCACACCGATTTTGGTTGTGAGCATGGTTGTCGGGCTTTTGATAAGCGTGTTTCAGGCCGTTACTCAAATTCAGGAACAAACCCTGACTTTTGTTCCTAAAATTATTGCCGGAATCTTGACTCTGATTATTCTTTTGCCGTGGATGCTGAATATGTTTACTACCAGAACTATTGAATTGTTCGATTATATCCAAACGATGATTAAGTAGGGGCGGAGGACGATGAGATAGTGGAGCCGAATCTTCTGACATTGCTTTCACCGACGAATATCATAATTTTCGTGATAGTTTTTACGAGAATCAGCGGTATGGTTTTTTCCATGCCTTTGATTTCAACTTATCCGATTCCCGAACAGGTGAAAATTTGGCTTTGTGCGCTTGTGGCGTTCATTATGTTCCCCATGGTTGCGGCAATGACAGGGGCGTCGGGGATGCATGTTCCTCAAAGCATGCCCGAACTCGCGATTTATCTTTTCAGAGAGTTTTCAATTGGTTACATAATCGGATTCGTGGCGAATTTTCTTTTTACGGCGGTGCAAATCGGTGGGGAGTTCGTGAGTTTACAAATCGGGATGTCAATGAGTCAGGTGCTTGACCCGAATACGGGTGAGAGTTCGCAGATTCTTTCACAGCTTTACACTTATATTGCGACGATGGTTTTCATCGGGCTGAACGCTCATCATTGGCTTTTTGCAACGCTTTACAAAAGTTTTCAGTCGTTCCCGCCGGGGATTGATTTTGTTTTTTCGGCGAATGTTGTTTCTCAGGTGCTTCACATGTCTTCTCAGATTTTTGCAATCGGGATAAGCATGATTTTGCCGATTTTCTGTGTTATGTTTGTATCAGAGGTTCTGATGGGATTCATGTCAAAAATGATGCCTCAGATGAATATTTTCATGGTCGCCATACCGTTGAAAATATATGTGGGATTGATATTGATATTAATGTTTCTCTCACCGACTGTGACTTATTTGATTACGGTCACGGAAACATACCTCAAAGGGATTTTGGGGATATTTATTTAACATCCTTGAAAAGGTAAGTCTTACACGACTCTGATGAAGAATCGGGGATGACGACTAGATTAGACAGGTAAAAGCGTAAAATGTCAGACGAAAGAACGGAAGAGGCCACCCCCAAGCGGCGGGAGGACGAACGAAAAAAAGGGAATATACCGAAAAGCCAAGATATGACCGCGTCGCTCACGATGATTGGTTCTGTCGGTCTTTTGTTTGCGATGGCGCCGATGA